>NZ_JBARCR010001047.1:0-3978 GCF_049794275.1 Trebonia sp. | reverse complement strand
CCGCCGGCGAGCCGCCGGGCCACCGCGGCGCCCATGCCGCGCGCGGCGCCCGTGACAACCGCGAGGTCACCGGTCATGCGGTTACGATACTGGCCGCGGAAGGTGAGCGCACTTGCGCGGTGGAGATGACAGCGCCCGGCGGGCCTTGTCGGAGCGTAGTCGGCGGGTTATTCTCAGTAAGTGATAGACGCGGCCTGGGCATCGGTCACTTCCGTCTGATCGTGGCGTCGTCGAGCGGACCGCATGCGAACTGGTTCGCAGCATGGTCCGGAGGCGCACCAACCGGGGTGAGGGGTTTGTTATCGAGGGGCGCCCGGGTACCGGAAATATCTGCCTGCCGGAAGATCTCGTCCCGCGTTCCTGGTCACCATCGCCCGCTTCGCCGAGCCGAAAGCCTGGAGGTTACCAGGCATGAAACCCGTCACGCTCATCCTCGCCTTCTTGCCCTTGGTCGTGTTCTCGGTGCTGGCCCGGTTCCTGCCGCACGGCTACATCGGCATCGCCGGGCTAGCCGCGGCGGTGGTCGCCCTCATTGCGGTCTTGACCAGTCGCCCGATCTGGCCGCCGAAGATCCTCAACATCTGCTCGCTGGCGCTGTTCACCGTGACCGCCATCCTGGGCTTCACCCTGGGCAAGAACGACGACCGGTGGCTGGCCACCTGGGGCGGCGCCGGCGTCGGCATCATCTTGGGGCTCATCATCTTGGCGCTGATCCCGGTCATGCCGTTCACCGAGCAGTTCGCCCGCGAATCGGTCCCGCAGGCCGAATGGTCCTCGCCGATCTTCAAGAAGATCAACCGGGTGCTCAGCGCAGCGTGGGGCGTGGCCATCTTCGCCGTGGGCGTCTCCCGGGTCCTCGCCGCCGCGATCAATGGGCACACCACCCACCGATTGCCCGAGACCCTGCTCGGCCTGATCGTGCCGGCCGGCATCATCATCTACATGCTGAAGTTCTCCAAGAGCTACCCCGACCGCGTCACGCACAACGCGTCAGCCCACGCTTCCGCCGATCACTCAGGTCGCTGAACCCACGTTCCCGCTGGAACGCAGTGATTTGTCCCTGTTGTCTGTCGTTATAGCAGCAGAAAACAGGAACAAATCGTCGGCCATCACGGGTCCGCGAGCAGGCTGTCGAGGGTCTCAGTCAGGTTGGCTACGAGCAGGTCGAGCAGCCGCGTTCCCTCGGCGGCGGAGGCGCCCGCCGGGTCGCCGAGCACGCCGTTGGGGCTGACTTTCCTGACGCCATGCGCGCGCAGCTCGGGAATCAGCTCCGCGATCGGCCGGGTGTCGCCCGCCGTGGCGCGGTCCAGGAGTACCTCGGACGGGGCCAGCGCCAGCATCAGCGACGTCTCGGTCCGTCCCGCGTGGGCGTCGCCGCCGTCGCCCGGCAGCCCCGCGTGCCACACGTGACACTCCCGCCCCTCGGCCCGCAGCCGGGCGACCGCGTCGGTGATCGCCGCGCCATTCCCGCCGTGCCCGTTGACCAGCAGCATCGCCGGCCAGTGCAGGCTGGCGTGCCGACCGAGCTCGACAAGCACCAGCGCCAAGGCGTCCGTGCCGATCGACAGCGTGCCGGGGAAATCCGCGTGCTCGCCGCTCGCCCCGATCGCGACCGGCGGCGCGAGCCCCACACCGGCCCGCCCTCCACAGGCGCGCGCCGCGACAAAGCAGGCGATCCGCGTGTCGGTGTCCATCGGCAGGTGCGGCCCGTGCTGCTCGAGAGACCCGAGCGGCACCACGAGCAGCCGCCGCGGCCCTGCCTCGACCTCCGGCCAGCGGGCGGTGCTGAGGATGAAGCCGGACACGACTACCGGGAACCGGAGCCGAGGCTGCCGTCGAACGCCGCGCCGAGCTGCCGCATTCCGTCGTCGAGCAGCGCCCCAAGGTCGGCAGAAGCGTCATCAAGCCAGTGCTCGTACCCAGCCACCGCGACACCGAGGACGGCGTGCGCGACCGCCTGCGACGCGAGGTCGTCGGGCCGCAACCCGGTGCGTTCGCCGACGAACTCGGCGACAACCTGGCGCCAGGCGGTGAACCGCAGCGTCGAGTGCGCGAACAGCGTGGGCACTCGCAGGATCAGCTCCATCCGCCGCCGGTGCAGCGGCACCTGCTCGGGCGCGACCCGGTTGAAGTCGATGAGCGCGAGCCTGATCGCGTCCATGAGCGGCACTTCGGGCGGGCAGGCCTTCAGCCGGACGCGCATCCGGTCAAGCTCGGCCTCGAAAGCGCCCCACGGGACGTCATTCTTCGACGGGAAGTACCGGAAGAACGTCCGCCGCCCGATCCCGGCCGCCGCCGCGATCTCGTCCACCGTGGTCTGCTCGAACCCGCGGGCCGCGAACAGGGCGAACGCAGTGTGCTCGAGCTCGGCGCGCGAGGTCACCCGCTTCCGGCCGGGGTGTGACATGGCGTAATCCTACTCGCGGCGACCTTGATTCTGGCACCTGGTGCCGTTAACCTCCTGCTAAGCGCGGCCCTGGCACTTAGTGCCACTAATCTCCGGAGGTGCGACATGGCCGACCAGCCGGCGTCCCAGGCGGTCGAGGAGACGGAAGCCCTCAGCAGCGACGAGCTCCTGGTCGAGGAGGTCTCGATCGACGGCATGTGCGGTGTCTACTGACGGCTTCGACATCGACCGCCCCTGGCAGGTCGATCCGCGGGTGTCGATGCGCCCTGAGCCCTTCGGCGCGCTGCTGTATCACTTCGGCACCCGACGGCTGTCCTTCCTGAAGAATCAGCGGGTGCTGGCGGTGGTCAGGTCGCTGGCCGACCACCCCAGCGCCCGTGCGGCGTGCGCGGCGGCCGGGGTTTCCGAGGCGGAACTCCCGGTATACGCCCGCGCGCTGGCCACGCTCGCCGATTCAAAGATGATCTCGGAACGGACCGTTGCATGACCCTCACCCACGACATGGCTCCGGCTGGGCCTTCCGCCGCTCCGGGGAAACTCACCGATCTTTTCCAGCTCGGCCTCGACGCGCCGATCTGCCTGACCTGGGAACTCACCTACGCGTGCAACCTGTCCTGCGTGCACTGCCTGTCATCGTCGGGCCGCCGCGACCCGCGGGAGCTGTCCACGGCCGAGTGCATGGCGGTCATCGACACGCTGGAGCGGATGCAGGTCTTCTACGTCAACATCGGCGGCGGCGAGCCGACCGTCCGCCCGGACTTCTGGGAGCTCGTCGACTACGCGACCGCGCACCACGTCGGCGTGAAGTTCTCCACTAACGGCGTGAAGCTTGATCCGGCTGCCGCAGCGCGGCTGGCGACGAGCGACTACGTGGACGTGCAGATCTCGCTGGACGGCGCGACGGCGGACGTGAACGACGCGGTCCGCGGGCCAGGGTCGTACGCGACCGCGATGCGGGCGATGCAGAACCTCGCGGACGCGGGGTTCCGCGGCTTCAAGCTCTCCGTGGTCATGACCAGGCAGAACATCCCGCAGCTCGACCAGTTCAAGGCCATCGCCGACCGGTTCGGCGCGCAGCTGCGGCTGACCCGGCTGCGCCCGTCGGGCCGCGGCGCCGACGTGTGGCACGACCTGCACCCGCTGCCCGAACAGCAGCGGGTCCTCTACGACTGGCTCGTCGCGCACGGCGAGGAGGTGCTGACCGGCGACTCGTTCTTCCACCTGTCCGCGTACGGGTCCGCGCTGCCGGGCCTCAACCTGTGCGGCGCCGGCCGGGTCGTCTGCCTCATCGACCCCGTGGGCGACGTGTACGCCTGCCCGTTCGCCATCCACTCGGAGTTCCTCGCCGGGAACGTGCGGGACACGGGCGGTTTCGAGACGGTGTGGAAGTCCTCGCCGCTGTTCGCCTCGCTGCGCGCGCCCGACACCGGGGGAGCGTGCCGGTCCTGCGGGTTCTACGACTCCTGCCGGGGCGGCTGCATGGCGGCGAAGTTCTTCACCGGCCTGCCGCTCGACGGCCCCGACCCGGAGTGCGTGCAAGGCCACGGCTCGGCGGCGCTGGCCGCTGTCTC
>NZ_JBARCR010001046.1:0-3247 GCF_049794275.1 Trebonia sp. | reverse complement strand
GGGCTCACCCTGATGCACCACGCGACGCCGGAAGCGGCGGCAACGACCCCGCCGCCAGCGACGAGCGCCGCGGCGTCCGCGGCCTCGTCGCCGAGCGCGTCGGCTACTACCCAGGCCAGTCCCAGCGCGTCGGTCGGCGTCCCGATCGGGCCTGGCGGCTGGACGTACCCCAAGCCGATCGACCAGTCGGCGTACTCAAACGACCAGGCGACGATCAGCGCCGTGTCGTGCGTGTCGGCCGTGACCTGTTTCGCCGTCGACAGCGACGGTGACGTGCTCGCCTCTACGGCGACGAACTCGTGGCAGGTCGCGGACACCGCCAACGGATCGAACCTGACCGACATCTCGTGCGCCTCGGCGACCTTCTGCGCCGCAACCGACGAGTCGGGAAACGTGGTCATGCTCAGCGGCGGCACGTGGACCTCCCCCATCGGCATCGACTCCGGCACCCAGCTCAACGGCGTGTCGTGCCCCACGTCGAGCTTCTGTGTGGCGGTGGACAACGACGGCCAGGGATTCACCTACACGGGCTCGGCGACGAACTGGGCACGGACCACGATCGACCCCAACCAGGACGAGCTGAATTCCGTATCGTGCCCGAGCACCACCTTCTGCGTGGCGGTGGACAGCAGCGGCAACGAGTACACCTACAACGGGAGCAGTTGGGCGGCCGCCCAGAACGTCAACAGCGACAACTCGCTGAGCCAGGTCTCGTGCTCTAGCGCCTCGTTCTGCGTGGCGATCGACGGCAACGCTGACGTGGCGGTGCTGACCGGCGGGAGCTGGTCCAGCGGGACCCTGTCGCAGACGGCCACGAGCGTCTCCTGCCCGTCCGACGGTTACTGCGTGGCGGTCGACCAGAACGGCGGCGCGCTCGTCTACCAGCAGGGCAACTGGTCCAGCGAAACCAAGGTCGACGGCAACAACTCGTTCAAGTCGGTCAGCTGCGCGCAGCCGAACCAGTGCGCGGCGACCGATCAGTACGACAACGTCATGTATTACACGAGCAGGGGATAAGTCAGTGAACTGTCCGCAGTGCCAGTCGCCGAACGCACGGAATTCCGCCTTCTGCACCACGTGCGGAGGCCGGCTCGCGGCGCCCGCGCCGTCAGTCGCAAGTGCCCCGCCGTGGGCCGCCGGCCAGCAGCCCGCTGGCGGGTTCCCGCCTGCCAGCGCCTTCGAGCCCGCGGGCGCTTTCCAGCCGGCAGGGGGCGTCCCGCCTCGCGGGCCTTTCCAGGCCGCGGGGGCGCCTGGGCCGCCTGGGGTACCAGGCGGTTACAACGCGCCCGGCGACTACAACGCATCCGGCGGATACGGCATGCAAGGCGGGTACGGCGCGCCGCGCCAGCCGCGGCCGGCCGGCACCGGGCCGGCGTTCCAGCTGGACCCGCGGCGCCTCACCCAGGTGGACCGGATCGTCGTCGGCGCGAGCCTGATCGCGATGATCTCGATCTGGCTGCCGTGGTACTCCGTCGCCTGGGGCTCCGACGCCTTCGAGTCGCAGGGCAGCGCGAGCTTCAGCGGCACGAGCCTGCACGGCTGGCTGTGGCTCGAGTTCGTGGTGGCGCTGCTGCTCATCGGCTACGTGGTGCTGCGCGCGGGCTTCCCGGAATCCAGGATCAGCCTGCCCATCGCGCACGCGCCGCTGCTGATCATCGGGACAGGCCTGCAGCTGCTGCTGATCCTGATCGCGTTCGCCGACATCCCCTACGGGAACCTGGGCATGGGCTGGGGCTGGGCCGCCTTCATCGGGCTGCTGGCGGCCCTCGCGGCCGCAGCCCCCGTCATGCTGCCCGCGGCTCGCTCCTACCTGGAGAGCCGCAACGCGAACGCCGGCCCGCGCAGCTAACTTCGTTCGTCGGCCGGAGCCCGGGCATCCGGGGTGGCCGGGGCGCTCGGGGTGGTTTGCCCGCCATCGCGGGTGCGCAGTATGACGGCGAGCGTGCCCAGGCAGGCGAACGCGAGCAGCAGGTAGGGGACCAGGTCCGACGTTGCCTGGGCCAGCGCTCCGCTCGCCGACGCGGCGGTCGCCTGCCCAGCCGCCCAGGTGAGGTTGGACAGCGCGAAGCCGATGCCCTGGTGCAGTCCCAAGCCCGCTGAGCCCTCGCTAACGAGCGCCGAAGCGGGGGTGAACAACGTGCCGAAGAACGGCGTGCCCGCGATCAGGACGGCGATCAGCCACGGCGCGGTGGACGTCAGCGGGACCACGATGCTGCACGCGATGCCGGCGATGAGAGCGATGGTGAGCGGCCTGGCCGGCCCGAACCGGTCGGACATCCGGCCGGCCAGCGGGGACAGCGCCGACTCGGCCAGCGCCGCACACAGGAACGTGGCCGCGATGACCGTCCCCGACGAACCGAGTCGCGAGAGCCGCAGCGGCGCCAGGACGTCGATGACGCCGAAGGCGATGCCCGCCAGGGCCATCAGCCACATGCCCATCACGACCTGGCGGTCGCGGAGCGCGGGCAGCGCCGCCCGCAGGCGCTGCGGCGCTTCCGGGCGCGGCGCAGGAACAGTGAACGAGATCGCTATCAGAAGGCCCGCGGCGACCGAGGCGGCCGAGAACGCGGGCCCCGGGCCCACGGCGTTCGCCACCGCGCCCACGACAGGCCCGAACAGCGCGCCGACCACCGCCGCCCCGAGGTCGTAACCGAGCAGCTCCCCGCGCCGCTCTCGCGGCGCGGCCGTCGCGAGCCCGGACAGCGCCGCGGTCCCGGTGCACGCGCCGGCGATGCCCTGCACGAACCGCGCCATGTCAAGCACGGGGGCGGCGGTCAGCCAGCCGAACGCCAGCGTCGACAGGCTCATCAGGCCCAGGCCGATCAGCGCCACTGAGCGGTCACCGAACCTGGCGACCAGCGCTCCGCTGGGCAGCGACCCGATCAGCGTCCCGGCCGGGTAGGCGCCGATAAGGACGCCCGCGCCCGCCTTGGACAGCCCCGCCACCGCGGCGTAGTGCGGCAGCAGCGGCG
Organism: Trebonia sp.; assembly: GCF_049794275.1. Taxonomy (NCBI): domain Bacteria; kingdom Bacillati; phylum Actinomycetota; class Actinomycetes; order Streptosporangiales; family Treboniaceae; genus Trebonia; species Trebonia sp. The sequence continues at coordinate 275 of NZ_JBARCR010001046.1, read as the reverse complement.
TGAGGGCGGAGAAGAAGACCGTGTCCACCCCGACGATCGCGCAGGTGAACGCTACCAACCGCCGCAGCGGCGGATCCAGCCTGGGCCGGCTCCGCTGGCGGTTCAGGAACGTTCTGCTCAGCCTGTTTCCCCTTGCAGGGCGCGCTTGGTGAGCACGCGCGCCAGGTGCTTGCGGTACTCCGTGTCGGCGTGGAAGTCGTAGCCGGGCGAGGTGCCGTCGGCGGCGTGCGCGGCCGCCTCCGCCGCGGACGCGCCGCCCCGCAGCGCTTCCTCGG
>NZ_JBARCR010001045.1:0-1882 GCF_049794275.1 Trebonia sp. | reverse complement strand
GTCCAGCCACAGCGTGGTAGGCCAGCCGATCAGCAGGCCGCGGAGCGCCTCGACCTGGTAGGTGAGCGGGTTCACCTTGCTGACGGCCTGCAGCCAGCCGGGCATCACGTAGGTCGGGTAGAGCGCGCTCGAGCTGAAGAACAGCGGCATGGTGATCGCCTGGCCGATGCCCATCAGCCGGTCCCTGGCGAGGGCCACGCCCGCGATCGACATCGACAGGCAGGCGAAGAAGGCCGAGCCCATCACGAGGACGATCGCCGCGCCGATGAGCTTCAGCGGGTTGTGGGTGAACGACACGCCGAGGATCGTGGCGATGACCACCACGACCACGCCCTGGATCAGCGAGCGGACCCCGGCCGCGAAAGCCTTGCCGGTGATGAGCGCCGACCTCGGGGTGGGCGTCACCATCAGCTTGGTCAGCACGCCCGCGTCCCGCTCCCAGATGATCTGGATGCCGTAGAAGATCGCGATGAAGAGGGCGGACTGCGCGATGATGCCCGGCGACAGGTAGGCGAGGTAGGACACGCCCGGGGGCAGGGGGATGGCGTGGAAGCGGGTGAATACCTCGCCGTAGATCAGCAGCCACAGCGCGGGCTGGATCGCCCGGGTGTACAGCTCGGTGCGGTCGTGCCGGATCTTGCGCAGCTCCACCCAGCACAGAGTGCCGATCCGGCTGGCCAGGCGGCGCAGCGCCGTCACCGGGCCGTCGTGGATGACGGGCAGTTCAGCCGAGACGGCGGGCGGTGCGTCGGGAGCGGCGTACGTCACGGAGGCCTCCTTCTTCCGGTGCCTTGTCCAGGGTGTCGCCCGTGTAGTGGCGGAACACGTCGTCGAGCGTCGCGCCCTCGCCGAGCCCGGCGCGCAGGTCGGCGGGCCGGCCCGTGGCGCGGATCGTGGCGCGGTGCATCAGCGAGACCCGGTCGCAGTACGCGTCGGCCTCGTCCATGTAGTGCGTGGTCATCAGCACGGTCATCTGATGCTCGTCGCGCAGCCGCGCGATGTACTCCCAGACGACGCCGCGGGCGATCGGGTCCAGCCCGACCGTCGGCTCGTCGAGCACCAGCAGCCGCGGCGCGTTGATCAGCGCCTGGGCGAGCTCGAGCCGCCGGATCATGCCGCCGGAGTAGGTGCCGGCCAGCCGCGTCGCGGCCTCGGTGAGCCCCATCGCGTCCAGCGCGCCGGCCACCTTTTCCTTCCGCTCCTTCCGCGGTACGTCGAAGAGCCTGGCGAACAGCTCGACGTTCTCGACGCCGGTCAGGTTCGCGTCCGCGGACAGCATCTGCGGGACATAGCCGATCACGCGGCGCACGAGCATCGGGCGGGCGGCGACGTCGATGCCGAAGACGGTGACCGTGCCGGCAGCGGGCTTCAGCAGCGTGGTCAGCATGCGGATCGTGGTGGTCTTGCCCGCGCCGTTGGGCCCGAGCAGGCCGAACATCTCGCCAGGCTCGATGGCCATGTCGACGTGGTCGACCGCGGTGTGGGTACCGAACCGGTAGGTGAGCCCGGTGCACAGGACCGCGTCCGTGACGGTTCCCCTGGGTGTCCGCTCGGCGGCGCCGGCGCTCACAATGCCTCCATCTGCTCCGCGAGCCGGGCCAGCGCGGGCACGGCGGCGCTGATGGCCCCCCGGTCAGCGGCCGGCAGCCGCTCGAGCGCCCGGCCGGCCAGCTCGGCACGAATATCTCGCCACTGCCCGACCCGGGCGGCGCCCTCGTCGGTCACGGTCAGCCGGACGGAACGCCCGTCCGCCACGGCCCGGCCCCTGGCCAGCAGGCCGTCCGCGGCGAGCTGGCTGACCATCGTGCTGACGCTGTTCGGCGCCAGCCGCAGTTCCTGCGCCGCCTCGGCGACGCTGATTCCCGGCCTGCGGGCGGTGAGC
>NZ_JBARCR010001044.1:0-7720 GCF_049794275.1 Trebonia sp. | reverse complement strand
CGGGTGCCCGGCGGCCGTGCGGCCGGCCGCCGGGCACCGCCATGTGGTCATAGGATCAGGAAGGTGACTGACAGGCTGCTGCTGCTCGACGGGCACTCGCTGGCGTACCGCGCGTTCTTCGCCCTGCCGATGGAGAACTTCGCCACGACCACCGGCCTGCCCACGAACGCCGTCTACGGGTTCACCGCGATGCTGATCAACGTGCTGCGCGACGAACAGCCGACGCACGTGGCGGTGGCGTTCGACCGCAGCGAGCCGACCTTCAGGCACGAGCAGTACGTCGAGTACAAGGCGGGCCGCACCAAGGCCCCTGACGAGTTCCGCAGCCAGGTCAGCCTGATCTTCGAGGTGCTCGACGCGCTCGGCATCCGCCGGCTGTCCGCGGCAGGCTACGAGGCGGACGACATCATCGCGACGCTCGCCACCGAGGCAGAAGCCGAGGGCATGAACACCCTCATCGTCACCGGCGACCGGGACACGTTCCAGCTGATCTCCGACCACGTGACGGTGCTGTACAACAGCCGCGGGGTGTCCGACATGCGGCGCTACGACCCGGCCGCGCTGGTCGAGAAGTACGGGCTGACGCCGGCCCAGTACCCGGATTTCGCGGCGCTGCGCGGCGACAACAGCGACAACCTGCCCGGCATCCCCGGGGTGGGGGAGAAGACCGCGACGAAGTGGATCACGGAGTTCGGGTCGCTCGAGGAGCTGGTCAACCGCGTCGGCGAGGTCAAGGGCAAGGCCGGCGACGCGCTGCGCGAGCACCTCGGCAGCGTGCTGCGCAACCGCCAGCTCACCACGCTGATCCGCGACCTGCCGGAATCCACGGTGGGTGCCACGCCAGCCGACCTGGTGCCGCGGCCGTGGCACAGGGAGGCGATCCACCAGCTCTTCGACACCCTCCAGTTCCGGGTGCTGCGGGACCGGCTCTACCAGACCTTCCCCGACGGCCTGCCGGGCACCACGCCAGCCGCCGCGGGCGCCGCGGTGGACCAGTCCGACCTGGCGGGGTTCGAGGTGGAGGCTTCCGTTCTGGGCCCTGATGAGGTCGCCGGCTGGGTGGAAGAGCATTCTTCTCCAGAACGTACGGGGCTTGCTGTGGCAGGCAGCTGGGGCCGCGGCACGGGCAACGTCACCGGCATCGCGCTCGCCGCGCCCGATGGCACCGGGGCGTACCTCGACCCCGAGGCGCTGACTCCCGACGACGACCGCGCCCTGGCGCAGTGGCTGGCGTCGGGGGAGTACCCCAAGGCGCTGCACGACGCCAAGGGACCGATACACGCGCTGGCGGCGCACGGGTACGTTCTGAATGACCTGACGAGCGACACGGCACTAGCCGCATATCTCGCACTGCCCGGCCAGCGGACCTTCGACCTCGCCGACCTGGCGCTGCGGTACCTCGGCAAGGAGCTGCGCGACGACGGCGGGGACAACCTGCAGCTGACCCTGGACGGATCCGGCGAGGAGGAGAGCGCGGTCGCGCTCGTGCTGCGGGCCCGCGCCACGATGGACCTCGCCGCGGCGCTGGACACCGACCTGGAAAAGCGCGGCGCGACCCGGCTGCTCGATGAGATCGAGCTGCCGCTCGTCGGGGTGCTCGCGCGGATGGAACGGACCGGCATCGCGGCCGACGCCGAGCACTTCGCGGAGATGTCCGCCACCCTGTACGGCAGGGTGAAGGCCGCCGAGCAGGCCGCGTACGCCGAGGTGGGGCACGAGTTCAACCTCGGCTCGCCCAAGCAGCTCCAGGAGGTGCTGTTCACCGAGCTCGGGCTGCCGAAGACCAAGCGGATCAAGACCGGGTACACCACTGACTCCGAGGCGCTGACCAGCCTGCTCGCCGCCACCGAGCACCCGGTGCTCGAGCACCTGCTGCACCACAGGGACGTCGCCAAGCTGAAGTCGATCGTGGACTCGCTGATCCCGATGGCGGGCGAGGACGGCCGCATCCACACCACGTTCAACCAGATGGTCGCCGCGACGGGCAGGCTGTCGTCGACCGACCCCAACCTGCAGAACATCCCCATCCGCACCGAGCTCGGCCGCCGCATCCGGCAGGGGTTCGTCGTCGGCGCGGGCTACGAGACCCTGCTGACCGCGGACTACAGCCAGATCGAGCTGCGCATCATGGCGGACCTGTCCGGTGACGAGGCGCTGATCGCGGCGTTCGAGTCGGGGCACGACTTCCACGCGACCACGGCGTCCCGGGTGTTCGGCGTCGCGCCGGCCGACATCACGCCCGAGCAGCGCGCCAAGGTCAAGGCGATGAACTACGGCCTGGCGTACGGCCTGTCCGCGTACGGGCTGTCCAACCAGCTGCGCATCTCCGTGGAGGAGGCGCGCATGCTGATGGACGAGTACTTCAAGGAGTTCGGCGGGGTACGGGACTACCTGCAGTCCATCGTGGCGCAGGCCAGGATCGACGGCTACACCTCGACGATCATGGGACGGCGCCGGTACCTGCCCGACCTGGTGTCGGATAACCGGCAGCGCCGTGAGATGGCCGAGCGGATGGCGCTCAACGCGCCGATCCAGGGCTCGGCCGCCGACGTGATCAAGGTGGCGATGCTCCGGGTCGCCGCCGCGCTGGCCGAGGCCGGGCTCAGCTCCCGGATGCTGCTGCAGGTGCACGACGAGCTGATCTTCGAGGTCGCCCCCGGCGAGCTGACGGACGTGACGGCGCTGGTGACAGCCGCCATGGCCGGCGCGGCCGAGCTGCGGGTCCCGCTCGAGGTCTCCGTCGGCACGGGCCGCAGCTGGGCCGATGCGGCCCACTAACCCCGTGTTGGCACGAAAAAGGCACTCAGCATTCACTAAGCTGAGTCCGAGTTGTAGCCGCGTTCAATTGACCAGCCAGCGAGAAGTTCATACTCTGAACACTGCGCTGTGTCCTCGTGCGGTCTCGTCGCGGTCAGTTTGATCGTGAGACCGCCGGGGCATGCCGACCCGCGATCCGGCCAGGCAAGTCCCGCGCGTTCACTGCATAAGTCCTTGGCGCTCAATATTCATTCCTGTCCGTATCCGGAGCCAACCCACACATGACGAGCAGCACGCAAGCCACCTCAACCCCCAAGGTAGCGGTCAACGACATCGGGTCTGAGGAGGAGTTCCTCGCCGCGATCGACCTGACCATCAAGTACTTCAACGACGGCGATATCGTCGAGGGCACCGTCGTCAAGGTCGATCGAGATGAGGTCTTGCTCGATATCGGCTACAAGACGGAGGGGGTCATCCCCTCTCGTGAGCTGTCGATCAAGCACGACGTCGACCCGCACGAGGTCGTTAAGACCGGTGAGCAGATCGAGGCGCTTGTCCTCCAGAAGGAAGACAAAGAAGGCCGCCTGATCCTGTCCAAGAAGCGGGCGCAGTACGAGCGCGCGTGGGGCACCATCGAGCGCATCAAGGAAGAGGACGGCGTCGTCACCGGCACCGTCATCGAGGTCGTCAAGGGCGGCCTGATCCTGGACATCGGGCTGCGCGGCTTCCTGCCCGCTTCGCTGGTGGAGATGCGCCGGGTCCGCGACCTGCAGCCGTACGTCGGCCGGGAGATCGAAGCCAAGATCATCGAGCTGGACAAGAACCGCAACAACGTGGTGCTGTCCCGCCGCGCCTGGCTCGAGCAGACCCAGTCCGAGGTGCGCCACACCTTCCTCAACACGCTGCGCAGGGGCCAGATCCGCAAGGGCGTCGTGTCGTCGATCGTCAACTTCGGCGCGTTCGTCGACCTGGGCGGCGTGGACGGCCTGGTGCACGTGTCGGAGCTGTCCTGGAAGCACATCGACCACCCCGGCGAGGTCGTCGAGGTCGGCCAGGAGGTCACGGTCGAGGTGCTGGACGTGGACATGGACCGCGAGCGCGTCTCGCTGTCGCTGAAGTCCACCCAGGAAGACCCGTGGCAGCAGTTCGCCCGCACCCACCAGATCGGCCAGGTCGTTCCCGGCCGGGTCACCAAGCTGGTGCCGTTCGGCGCGTTCGTCCGCGTGGAGGAAGGCATCGAAGGCCTGGTGCACATCTCCGAACTGGCCGACCGGCACGTGGAAATCCCCGAGCAGGTCGTTCAGGTCGGCGAGGAGATCTTCGTCAAGATCATCGACATCGACCTGGAGCGGCGGCGGATCTCGCTGTCGCTGAAGCAGGCCAACGAGGGCACGGTCGGCGAGGCCGTCGGCGACGACTTCGACCCGACCCTCTACGGCATGCCCGCCACCTACGACGAGGCGGGCAACTACGAGTACCCCGAAGGCTTCGACCCGGAGACCGGGGAGTGGCTGCCGGGCTACGACTCGCAGCGCGAGGAGTGGGAGCGGCAGTACGCCGAGGCCCGCGCCCGCTTCGAGGCGCACCGCCGCCAGGTGGAAGAGTCTCGCGCCAAGGCCGAGGAAGAGGGCGACGGCGACGGCGAGGAGGCCGTGGCGGCTGCCACGTCGTCATCGTCCAGCCAGTCCACGCCCCGCGCCCCGCGCGGGGGCCGCAGCGCCACCCCGCAGGAGCCCGGCGCGCCGGGCGGCACCCTGGCCTCCGACGAGGCCCTGGCCGCCCTCCGCGACAGGCTCTCCGGCCAGGCGTAACGCAGTTAGCGCCGCTGCCCCGCTGGTCTATGACTCTTGACCGGCGGGGCAGCGGCGTTTCCGCCTCGCTCCGCACCAATCCTGCTCCCGCACCCGTCCTCCAGGCCCCAGGCCCAGGCCCCAGGCCCAGGCCCCTCCTTCGTCACAGACGTCCCTGTGCCTTCGTCCCGCCCCAGCCGTGGCGTCGGCTGAATCCTGCTCTTCACTTAGGGCGCGAAACGTACCAATATCTGTCCGATATGTCCGTTTATCCGGTACCTTTCGCGCCCTAAGTGGTGTCACGACGACCGCTGGCGCGGGACTGGAGGGTGGTCCAGACGTCGGAGACGCGGCGGTCCAGGTCTTCCAGGGTGCCGGAGTTGTCGATCACGATGTCGGCTACTGCCAGGCGCTCGTCGCGGGTCGCCTGGGCGGCCATTCTCGCGCGGGCCTGGTCCGCGGGCATGCCCCGGGCGGCCAGGCGCTCGAGCTGGACCTCTGGGGGGACGTCCACCACGATGACCAGGTCGAACTCTTTGCCCCTGCCGCCTTCGGCGAGCAGGGGGACGTCGTGCACGATGACCGCGCCATCGCCGGAAGCCTGAACGGCGGCCTGTTCCGCGGCGAGCATGTGGTCGTGGACGAGGGGGTGGACGATCGCGTTGAGCTTGCCGCGGGCCGCGTCGTCGGCGAAGACGATCTGCGCGAGCTTCGCCCGGTCCAGCGACCCGTCTTCGCGCAGCACGCCGGGACCGAAGGTCTCGGCGATCCTCGCGAGGCCCGGCGTGCCTGGTTCGACGACCGCGCGGGCGGCCTTGTCAGCGTCCAGGAGGACCGCGCCGTGCGCGGCGAGCCGACGGCCCGCCTCGCTCTTGCCCGATCCGATCCCGCCAGTCAGCCCGACCCGCAGCAACGCCGCTCACGTCCCTTCCCGCCCTGCCGATTACGCAACTGAACACTAATAGAACAGGCCGATCGCGCAACCGGCAGGGCGCACAGCACCGGGCCTCGCCACCTCCTGCTCGACGGCTTCTGGACCGGGCCGGAATGTCGGACCCCCGCCGTAGAGTTGAACGGTGAGCCGCCGCCGGAGGGCGACGGCGAAGGAGGAGGTGGCGCCGTGCGGCCGGTAACGGACCTGCAGCGCAGGGTGGCGCCGTTCAACGTCGTCACGGACATGGTGCCCGCCGGGGACCAGCCGACCGCGATCGCCGAGATCGAGAAGCGGGTGCGCGCGGGGGAGAAGGACATGGTCCTGCTCGGCGCGACGGGCACAGGGAAGACGGCCACGGTCGCGTGGGTCGCGGAAAAGCTCCAGCGGCCCGTGCTCGTCATGCTGCCCAACAAGACGCTCGCCGCGCAGTTCGCCAACGAGCTGCGCGAGATGCTGCCGCACAACGCGGTCGAGTACTTCGTCTCCTACTACGACTACTACCAGCCAGAGGCGTACGTCCCGCAGACCGACACCTACATCGAGAAGGACTCGTCGATCAACGACGAGGTGGAGCGGCTGCGGCACTCGGCGACCAACTCGCTTCTCACCCGCCGGGACACGATCGTCGTCGCGTCGGTCTCGTGCATCTACGGCCTGGGCACGCCGCAGGAGTACGTGGACCGCATGCTCAAGGTGCGGGTAGGCGACACGATAGACCGGGACGGCATGCTCAGGCACCTGGTCGGGATGCAGTACGCCCGCAACGACATGTCCTTCACCAGGGGCACCTTCCGGGTGCGGGGCGACACGATCGAGATCATCCCGCAGTACGAGGAACTCGCCGTCCGGATCGAGATGTTCGGCGACGAGGTCGAGCGGCTGTCCACGCTGCACCCGCTGACCGGCGAGGTGGTCAGCGAGGACCAGGAGCTCTACGTCTTCCCTGCGAGCCACTACGTCGCGGGCGAGCAGCGGATGGAACGCGCCATCGCGGGTATCGAAGCCGAGCTAGGGGCACGGCTGGCCGAGCTGGAGCAGGCCGGCAAGCTGCTCGAGGCGCAGCGGCTGCGGATGCGCACCACCTACGACATCGAGATGATGCGCCAGGTCGGCAGCTGCTCGGGCATCGAGAACTACTCGCGGCACATCGACGGCCGCGAGCCGGGCAGCCCGCCGAACACGCTGCTTGACTACTTCCCCGAGGACTTCCTGCTCGTGGTCGACGAGTCGCACGTCACCGTGCCACAGATAGGCGCGATGTACGAGGGCGACGTGTCCCGCAAGCGGGTGCTCGTCGAGCACGGCTTCCGGCTGCCGAGCGCGATCGACAACCGGCCGCTCACCTGGGACGAGTTCTGCGAGCGGATCGGTCAGACCATCTACCTGTCGGCCACGCCCGGCCCGTATGAGATGCGGCGGGTTGGCGGCGACGTGGTGGAGCAGGTGATCAGGCCCACCGGGCTCATCGACCCCCAGGTCATCGTCAAGCCGACCAAGGGCCAGATCGACGACCTGCTCGAGGAGATCAGGCTGCGAACCGAGCGGGACGAGCGCGTCCTGGTCACCACCCTGACCAAGAAGATGTCCGAGGACCTCACCGACTACCTGCTGGAGAACGGGATCCGCGCCCGGTACCTGCACAGCGAGGTCGACACGCTAAGAAGGATCGAGCTGCTGCGCGAGCTGCGGCTCGGCGAGTACGACGTGCTCGTGGGCATCAACCTGCTCCGCGAGGGCCTCGACCTGCCCGAGGTGTCGCTCGTTGCGATCCTGGACGCGGACAAGGAAGGGTTCCTGCGCTCGGGCACGTCGCTGATCCAGACGATCGGCCGGGCGGCGCGCAACGTCTCCGGCGAGGTCCACATGTACGCGGACAAGATCACGCCGTCCATGCAGCACGCGATCGACGAGACCAACCGCCGGCGCGAGAAGCAGATCGCGTACAACCTCGCCAACGGCGTGGACCCGCAGCCGCTCCGCAAGCGGATCGCCGACATCCTGGATCAGATCATCCGTGAGGACGCCGACACCGAGCAGCTGATCGGCGGCGGCGGCCGTCAGCAGTCCCGGGGCAAGGCGCCCGTCCCTGGGCTGTCCTCCCGGGCACGGGCCGCGGCCCGCGGCGCGGGCGGAACAGGCGGAGCAGAAGGCGCAGTTGTCGGCGAGGGCGCGGCCCGCGGCGACCTGATCGCGCTCATCGAGCAGCTGACCGACCAGATGCACGCGGCGGCCGCGGAGC
>NZ_JBARCR010001043.1:0-2913 GCF_049794275.1 Trebonia sp. | reverse complement strand
TTCACGCCGCGCGAGGGCTACGAGCCGCCGCCGGACGGCAGGCGGCGCGAGGACTACCCGGCGGCGCAGACGACGTTCCTGCCGCCGGTGCCCGCCGGCTACCCGCAGCAGTCCTACACGCAGCCGTTCGCCTACCCGGAGGCCCCGGAACGGCCGCTGCCGCGCCCGGCCGGGCAGGACCAGCGGCCGCCATCGGACGACGAGGGACTCGGCCTCCGCATCCTCGAGGTGCCTCCGCCGGGCGACGACCTGGGTACCGGCCCGCAGGCGATCGTCACCCAGCCGAACCTGGCCAGGTCCAGCCAGGTGATGGCGCTAGGCACGGTCGCGTCACGGGCCACCGGGTTCCTCCGCACGTTCGTGCTCGTCGCCGCGCTCGGCACCGCGGGGCTCGCCGACGCGTACAACAACTCCAACACGCTGCCGAACACGGTGTACTTCCTCATGCTCGGCGGCATCTTCACCTCGGTCGTGGTCCCGATGCTCGTCCGGGCGGCCAAGGAGGACCCGGACCGCGGCGAGGCGTACGCGGAGCGGATCTTCACCCTCGGCGTGATCTCGCTGCTCATCATCACCGTGGCGGCGACCGCGCTGGCCGGGCCGCTGGTCAACCTGTACGCCGGGAACATCACCGTCCCGGGTGAGCACCGGCTCATGCTGATCTTCGCCTACTTCTTCATCCCGCAGATCTTCTTCTACGGGATGGACTCGCTGCTGGGCGCGATCCTGAACGTGCGCGGCCGGTTCGGCCCCAACATGTGGACGCCGGTCATCAACAACGTCGTCGTGATCCTGGTCGGCGTGCTGTTTATCGCGACCATCGGCTTCGGCAAGAACCCGGCCAACATCCCGACCTCCGGCATCTACCTGCTCGCGATCGGCACCACTGCCGGCATCGTGATCCAATCGATCACGCTGTTCCCCATACTCCGCCGCGCCGGGTTCAGCATGCGGCTGCGCTGGGACCTGCGGCGCGCCGAGATCGCCGAGATCGGCCTGATGGCCGGGTGGATGTTCGGTTACGTGGCCAGCCAATGGGTCGGCAACCTGGTCGTGCAACGGGTCGCGAACGCCGCCGCGAACACCGCCTTCCACCACGGTGGCGTCACCGGCGTCGGGTACTCGGCCTACTCCTACGCCTGGCAGCTGTTCCAGCTGCCGTACGCGATCGTCGGGATCTCGGTGATCAGCGCGCTGCTGCCGCGGATGAGCGGGCACGCCACCGACCGGCGGTACTCGCTGGTCCGCGACGACTTCTCGAAGGGAGTCAGGCTCGCCTCGGTCATCGTGGTTCCGGCGGCCGTGTTCCTCGCGGTGCTCGGCCCGCCGCTGTGCATGCTGCTGTTCGCCTGGGGCAGCACCACGGTGGCGAACGCGCGGTACATCGGCGAGGTGTTCGGCGTGTTCTCCCTCGGCCTGGTGGCGTTCATGCTGACCCAGCTCCAGCTGCGCGTCTTCTACTCGTTCCGGGAGAACAGGACCCCGGCGATCATCGGCATGGTGATGCTCCTCGTCGGCGTGATCGGCGCTCTGGTCGCCCTGTATGCGCTGCCCGCGACGCACACCGTGATCGGCCTCGCGGTCTCCTACGACCTGGTGACGCTGACCGGCGCGGTCATCGCCTGGCCGCTGCTGCTGCGCCGGATCGGCAGCCTGGACGGCTGGCGGATCACCCGGTCGCTGGTCCGGATGCTCCTCGCCACGCTGCCCGGGCTCGCGTTCGTCTTCGCGACGGTGGCGGTCGTCGGGTCATTCATGCACCAGGGCCGGGTGTACGGCCTGCTGATTACCGTGATCGGCGGCGGCGGCGCGCTGCTGCTCTACGCGCTCTGCGCGCGGCTGCTCGGCATTGAGGAATTCCGGACCCTGTCCCGCTCCCTCGGCGGCCGATTTGGCCGGTAGGCGCGCCGGTACATAACAAAGTCGCGTCGATGTGATCACAGTTGCAGTCGGTGAACGGTGCCTATCGGGCTGCCGAATATGGACAACTGCGACAACCGGGAGAACTCTTGTGGCACACTCCGCATGCGGGTGTGAGACATTGAAAGAACTGGAGCTAAACGTTGACACGACCCGCCGGGGGGGTAGTTGACCGGGTCCCGGTTCCGGACGGCGCCGGACATTAGCATAGAGAGGTACCCGCGTGTGACCCGCTCGGGGATCGTGGATATATCCGGGGCTGGAAGGAGGCCGAGAGCGGCCCCACTCTTGGCGCTTACGAATGAGCACGTATACCTCTGAACCCGGAACCCGGCTGGCCGGACGATACCGCCTTGTGGACCAGGTTGCCGCCGGCAGTGGCTGGACGATGTGGAAGGCCATGGACGAGACGCTCGCGCGTCCCGTCTCCGTGCTGACGTTCGCGCCAGGATTCCCGCGTATCACGCAGGCAGTGACCGCCGCCAGGGCCGCGAGCCGGCTCACCGACCCGCGGCTCGCCCAGGTCTTCGATGTCGAGGACGGCGATGACCAGGCCTATGTGGTGCTTGAGTGGGTCGGCGGCGAGTCGCTGACCGACATGCTCGCCGACAACCCGCTCGAGCCCGGCCAGGCATGTGCCTTGATCGCCGACGCATCACGGGCGCTGGCCGGCGCACACGCCGCCGGGCAGGCACACCTGCGGCTGACCCCGGACACGCTGCGCTGGACGCGCGGCAGCGGGGTGAAGATCACCGGGCTGGGCATCGACGCGGCGCTGGCGGGCGATGCCCCGGCCGACGCGGGCGCCGTCGACCCCCCTGTCACGGACACCGTCGACCTCGCGGCGCTGCTTTACGCGGCGCTGACGGGCTACTGGCCGGGCGAGTCACAGACCGCGCTGCCGCCCGCGCCGGAGTCGGACGGGGTGGTGTGCACGCCGCGGCAAGTCACCGCTGGCGTGGCGCCCGCGATCGACGAGGTCGTCTGCCGGGC
>NZ_JBARCR010001042.1:0-3117 GCF_049794275.1 Trebonia sp. | reverse complement strand
GCCGGGTCGTCCCCGGCCCTGGCGCTGGTCAGCAGCACCCGCATCGCGGTCCGCACCGCAATCAGCGACGCCTCGTCGGGACGCGGCGCGGACGACACACCGTCCGAGACCACGGCCAGCACGACCGGGCCGTTCGGGCCCGCCGCCGTGGCCAGTGCCATCGCGTCCTCGTTGCGATGGTGCCGCAGGCCGCGGTCGGTCACGCCGGCGAGCAGCCGCAGATCGATCTCGGCGTGGTCCCGGCTGACCGGAACCTTGCGGCCGCAGGACGGGCAGTTGCCGTCCGGCCCGGCCGCGGCCAAACCAGAGGGATCGTCCGCCGAACACACCGGACAGTCCCGCGCGCCGGAGGAGTCCGGCGCCGTCGACGCGCTCATGGGGCCTATTTTCTCCTGTCAGCCGGCTGGGACGACCGGTGTGCCGCGGCCCGGCCTTGTGCCTTGTCCCGGACGCCAATCGTTTACCCGTTCGCCAGGACCATAGCCTATGTCCGCCGACTGCCGGGGCGCTATTTTCCGGCGTGGTCAGGGATGACGAGCGTCAGGGGTAGGGCAGCTCGATGGCGTCGCCGATCCGGTGCACCCGCAGCGCGTTGGTCTTGCCCGGGCTGCCCGGCGGGCTGCCTGCCACGATGACGATCTTGTCGCCGATGGTGCAGCGGCCGAGGCGCACCAGCGCGCTGTCCACCTCGTGCACCATGTCGTCGGTGTGCCGCACGGCCGGCACGATGAACGTCTCCACGCCCCAGGTGAGGGCCAGCTGGCTTCGGGTGGCGGGCTCGGTGGTGAACGCGAGCAGCGGGACCGGCGACCGGTACCTGGCCAGCCGCCGCGCGGTCTCGCCGGTCATGGTGAACGCCACGAGCGCCTTCGCCCCCACGATCGCGCCCACCTCGGCGGCGGCGCGGGCGATCGCCCCGCCGGTCGTGGTCGGCATCCGGGTCAGCGAGTGCTCGGCGCGCAGCGAGTTGTCCTCCGCGGCGGACACGATGCGCGCCATGGTGGCCACCGTCTCCACCGGGTACGCGCCGACGCTGGTCTCCGCGGACAGCATCACGGCGTCCGCGCCCTCGACGACGGCGCCGGCGACGTCGGAGACCTCGGCCCTGGTGGGACGCGGCGCGCTGATCATCGACTCCAGCATCTGGGTGGCTACGATGACTGGCCTGGCCCGCTCCCTGGCCAGGGCGATCGCCCGGCTCTGCACGGCGGGCACCTGCTCGAGCGGCAGCTCGACGCCGAGGTCGCCGCGCGCCACCATGATCCCGTCGAAGGCGTCCACGATCTCCGGCAGCACGCGGACCGCCTCGGGCTTCTCGATCTTGGCGATCAGCGGGACGCCGGAGCGGCCGGCCTCGTTCATGATCTTCCGCGCCACCATGGCGTCGTCGGGGCCGCGGACGAAGGACATCGCCACGATGTCGACGCCGGTCGCCAGCGCCCAGCGCAGGTCTTCCTGGTCCTTGGCGGTGAGCGCAGGCGCGCTGACCGCGACACCCGGCAGGTTGATGCCCTTGTGGTCGGAGACCCGCCCGCCGACCGCCACCCGGGTGCGCACCCGGGTGCCGGCCACGCCGGTCACGTCGACCTGGACGTTACCGTCGTCGATCAGGAGGCGGTCCCCGGCCCGCACGTCGTCGGCCAGCCCCTGGTAAGTGGTGGACGCCTCGTGCCGGTCGCCGGGGATGTCGTCGGTGGTGATCGTGAACTCGTCGCCGGCGGTCAGCAGCACGGGGCCGCCGGGGAACTCGCCGAGGCGGATCTTCGGCCCCTGCAGGTCGGCCAGCACGCCGACGCTCCGGCCTATCGCGTCGCTTCCGGCCCGCACGAGCCGGTAGGAGTTCAGGTGATCGGCGTGGCTGCCGTGGCTCAGGTTCAGCCGTGCCACGTCGAGTCCCGCGGTGATCAGCGCGTTGATCCGCTCCTGGGTTGACGTCGCCGGCCCCAGCGTGCAGACGATCTTGGCGCGGCGGCTCATGACACATCCCTCCCAGTGGTCTATACCACTTTAGCGGACGCGTCACCGCTGGTGACCGGCGTCACAGAAGGTTCACGCCCCTGTCGCGCGTCGTCTGCATGAGGCGCGAAGGCGGGGCTAGCGCAGCGGGCGGGCCGTGGAGGGGATGGCCACCGGGAGCGGCGGGCGGTCGTCGGCCGGGCTCCGGAGGTACTCGTCGACCGCGGCGGCGGCGCTGCGGCCCTCGGCGATCGCCCAGACGATCAGCGACTGACCGCGGCCCATGTCGCCGGCGACGAACACGCCGGGCACCGTGGTCTCGTACGACGCGGACCGCGCGACGTTGCCGCGCGGGTCGAACTCGACGCCCAGGTCGTCAAGGAGGCCGGCCCGCTCCGCACCGGTGAAGCCCATCGCGAACAGCGCCAGCTCGCAGGGGATCTCCCTGGCGCTGCCAGGCACCGGGACGAACTTCCCGTCGGTGAACGCCACCTCGGTCAGCCGCAGCGCGCGTACCGCGCCGGAGTCGTCCCCGAGGAACTCCTCGGTGGATACGGCGTACACCCGGTCCCCGCCCTCCTCGTGCGCGGAGGAGACGCGGTAGATCATCGGGTACGTCGGCCACGGCTGGCCCGTCGGCCGGGACTTGGACGGCTTCGGCAGGATCTCCAGCTGGGTGACCGACGCGGCGCCCTGCCGATGCGCGGTGCCGAGGCAGTCCGCCCCGGTGTCGCCGCCGCCGATGATCACCACGTGCTTGCCCGCGGCGGTGACCGGCGACGACGCGCCGTGCCGGTTCGCCGGCGGCAGGAACTCCATCGCCTGGTGGATGCCGTCCAGCGGCCGGCCTGGCACCGGCAGGTCGCGCGGCACCCGCGCCCCGCCGGCCAGCACGACCGCGGAGAAGCCTTCCAGCTGGTCCGCCGAGGTGACCGGCACGCCGCACTGGAAGCGGGTCCCTTCGGCCTCCATCTGGGCGATCCGGCGGTCCAGGTGACGCTTTTCCATCTTGAACTCGGGGATGCCGTAACGCAGCAGCCCGCCAGGCGCGTCGTCGCGCTCGAAGACGGTGACCAGGTGCCCGGCGCGGGTCAGCTGCTGCGCCGCGGCGAGCCCGGCCGGTCCCGAGCCGATCACCGCGACCGAGAACCCGGACAGCGC
>NZ_JBARCR010001041.1:0-1535 GCF_049794275.1 Trebonia sp. | reverse complement strand
GGGCTCAGCGGGTTCAGCCCGATGCCGCGGAAGATGTCGGGCAGCGCTATCAGCACGATCGACTGGTTGATCGTCGCCATCAGCATGCCCAGCGTGGTGTTGGACAGCGCGATCCACTTATAGTGCGGCCCGAGCGGGCGCCCGGCCCCCACAGGTGCCCCTGTCACTTCGGAATTAACCGCCATCGGCCGCTCTGCTCTCCCCTGAGACTCCAACAGGTACTTGCTTGTCCTTAACGAACTATGCCTTACCAGGCGAGCGGCCGCATCCGCGCTATCGGGTGGTCGCAGACGTGCTCCTCCGTTCGGGCCGCTGCTTTTGATCTTTCAGAACGGGCGCGGATGACTGCCGCAGCCATATCGTGACCCTGTGCCATCGCCCAGCCTGGAGGATCCATGACCGAAGCGGTCCTGACCGACGACGCCGACGGCGTCCTGGTGATCACCATCAACCGTCCCGAGGCCCGCAACGCGGTCAACGGCGAGGTCGCCCACGGTATCGCGGCCGCGCTGGACGCTTTGGACGGCCGCGACGACCTGAACGTCGGCGTGATAACCGGCGCCGGCGGCACGTTCTGCGCCGGGATGGACCTGAAGGCATTCCTCACCGGCGAGCGGCCTGCCATCCCCGGCCGCGGGTTCGGCGGCCTCACCGAGGCGCCGCCCGCCAAGCCGCTGATCGCGGCGGTCGAGGGCTACGCGCTCGCCGGGGGCTGTGAGATCGCGCTGTCCTGCGACCTGGTGGTGGCGGCCGACACCGCGAAGTTCGGCCTCCCCGAGGTCAAGCGCGGCCTGGTGGCCGCGGCTGGCGGCCTGCTGCGGCTGCCCCGGCGGATCCCGTACCAGATCGCCATGGAGCTCGCCCTGACGGGCGAGTTCCTTGACGCGCCGCGCGGTTACCACTTCGGCCTGGTCAACCGGCTCACCGCGGCGGGCGGCGCGCTCGCCGCCGCCCGGGAGCTGGCCGTGACGATCAGCGCCAACGGCCCGCTCGCCGTGCGCGCCACCAAGTCGGTCATCGCCGGTGCGGCCGGCTGGCCGGCCGACGAGTTCTGGGACCGGCAGCGGGTCATCGTCGAACCGGTCTTCACGTCCGACGACGCCCGCGAAGGGGCGCTGGCCTTCGCCGAGAAGCGCCCGCCGCGCTGGAGCGGGCGATAACGCCGCTGCGATCCCGCTGGCCGCGCTTAACGGCGACGTGATCGCCTGGAGCGTGATGGCGGCGACGGCCGGCTCGAGGCCGGCTGGCATGGCGGCCGCGCGGAGCCGGCGGGCGGATAGCACGGACAGCAGCAGCCAGGCCGCGGCCTCCGGGTCGGTGCCGGAGCTTATCTCGCCGTCTGCCTGGGCGCGCCGGATCAGGTCAGCCAGGTGCGCGGCGACCGAGCGGATCGCATCGCGGGCCGGGTCGCTCAGCGCGGGCTCAGCGGTCAAGGCGGTCGCGTCGGCGAACAGCACGCCGTAGGCGGCAGCCGCGTGCTCGGCTCCCGCGTCGTGCGGAGACCCGGCGAGGACGTGGGCGAGCAGCCCGGACGC
>NZ_JBARCR010001040.1:0-1834 GCF_049794275.1 Trebonia sp. | reverse complement strand
GCCGCCACTCCGTCAGCTTCCGGCAGGCCCTGCGCGGCCGGCTGCGCGTGCGAGACCACCTGCAGGTCGATCCCGGCGGCGTCCATGTCCGCGATCCGCGCCTTGTCCAGGTCGCGGAGTGCCGCGTCGAGCTGCTGCCCGTCGGACCGGGCCAGCGGGCCGGTGCCTGCCGGCGCGGCGAGCTCAGCCGTCCAGAAGTGCTCCTCCAGGGCGATCGTGCGCATGTGCCTATCCTGGCATCCGGAAGCCGGGCAGCGGGGACGGGAACAGCAGCAGCGCGCCGGCTACCGCGCCGGCCACGGCGATCCACAGCGCCTCGCGCAGCCCGAGCACGCTGCCGAGCAGCCCGCCGAGTAGCGCGCCAGGCGGCCGGGTGCCGTAGTTGATGGCCTGGAACGCGCCGGACACCCGGGACCGCACGCTAGGCGGGATGACCACGGCGAAGATCGCGGCGATGCTGATGTCGAGCACCATCACGCCGAACCCGCTGGTGAACTCCGCGGCGAACAGCATGACGAGCACCGCGGCGCCGTGCACGCCGGAGGCGAGCGGCACCAGCGCGAGCGGCCCGGTGAACACCAGGCAGCCCGCCACGTAGACCAGCCCGGCGCCGAGCCGGGCGGTCAGCCGCTTGCACAGCACGGAGCCGAGCATCCCGCCCAGCGCGCCCGCCCCGATGACCAGGCCCAGCACGCCGGGCCGCACCCCCAGGGCGCGCACCGCGTAGAGCATGAACAGCGCGCTGAACATGCAGTAGAAGAAGTTGACCACGGCGACGCCGGTGAGCGATGCCCGCACGATCGGCGAGCTCCTGATGAACTTCAGGCCCGCGGTGACCCCCTCGCTGCCGTCGGACGACGGCGGCTCAGGCGGCCGGATCCGGCTGAGCTGAAAGGCCGAGCCGAGAAAGGACAGCGCGTCTACGACGATGGCGTAGGGCGCGGTGAGCGCTTCAACGAGCAGCCCCCCGACGGACGGGCCGCCCATGAACGAGGCCGAGCGGCTGCCGTAGATCAGCGACTGCCCGTCCACGTACCGCTCGGGCGGCACGATCGACACGAACAGCACCCCGTCGGACACGGTGAACAGCACGGACAGCGCGCCGACCGTGAACGTCACCAGGTACACCTGGACCAGCGTCAGGACGTGCAGCGCGTAGCAGACCGGGATGGTCGCCAGCGCCACGGTGCGGCCGAGATCGGCGAGGATCATCGTGGTGCGCTTGCCCCGCTTGTCGACCCACGCGCCGGCGTGCAGCCCGAACAGCAGGCTGGGCAGCCACTGCAGCGCGGTCAGGTACCCCATTCCTATCGCCCCGGCGTGCAGCACCAGCACGGCGGTGAGCGGGACCGCGATCGATGACACCTGATCGCCGAACACCGAGACCGTCGACGCGCCCCAGTACCGCCGGAACACCTTGTCCCGCAGCAACGGCGGAACCAGGTCACGACGTCCCGCCCCTGCATTCATAGCCATCAAAGCGTAGGGCCGGAATCAGGACAATGCACGCGTCACGGGGCATCTGGACGCCCCGGCTTGCCCGTTATCGCACTATTCGGTGACCGGCTCGGGTGTCTCGTCGATTCCCGGCAGCCACCCGGCGCCAACGGCGCCAGCGGCGCCAGCGGCACCTGACACGACGGGCACGACCGGTGTGGCGGACGCGGCCGACGCCCAGTCCCTCGGCGCGGTCAGCGCTTCGCGAGCCGCCATGAACAGCAGGTAAGGAATGAGGTCGACAGAACGGCGCAGGAACCACTTGGTCCCCTTGGTGGCCATCCACAGGAAGTCGTCGCGGCGGGTCGGCCCCGGGTCGGCCGGCTCGGGGTCGGGC
>NZ_JBARCR010001039.1:0-3820 GCF_049794275.1 Trebonia sp. | reverse complement strand
ACCGACGCCAGCTCGGCCGGGCAGGGCGCCGCCGGCGAGGACAAGGCCGGCCCCGCCGAACCCGCCGCAGAGAGCGACCCCGCCCGCGCCTGACACGAGGCAGGCACAATTGCCCCATGGAGATCGTTGACGCAGGGCGGTTCCTCCCGGCCCCGGACGGCACCGCCCGGTACGTGGAGCAGCTGCGGGTACCGGCGCTCAGCGTGGGGACCTATTCGATCCCGGCCGGCGCGGTGGACGACCAGGAGCCGCACGCCGAAGACGAGATCTACGTCGTGCTGAGCGGCCGCGGCACTTTCAGCGCCGGCGGCCGCACGATCGACGCAGTCCCTGGCAGGACGCTCTTCGTCCCGGCCGGTGAGGACCATCGCTTCCACGACGTCACCGAGGACCTGACCGTCCTCGTATTCTTCGCTCCCGCGTACACGGGACGTCCCTGACCTGCCGTCACGCCGCGATCGCGTAGGGGCGCGGGGCGCGGCGCAGCCACTGCCAGAACGACCGGCGCGGCGGCCGCGCGCTGATGTGCCCGCTGCCGCACTTGCCCGTGACGTCGATCCGCAGCAGCTCGGGCACGTCCGTGCCCCACGGCGCGCGCACCTGGACGCGACCGTTGCGCACGGTCACGTCGTCGGCGTCCACCACGATGCCCGGCTTGGTGATCAGCGTGATGTGCCCGCTGCGGACGTCGGCGTCGATGTGCAGCATCCGCTGCAGGATCACGGCCTCCGTGAAGTCCAGCGTGATGTGGCCGCTGGAGACTTTGAGATCCATCCGGTTCGGGACGACCCAGCGCCCGCGGCGCTCCGCCCGACCGCTCGAGCAGTGCAGCCGGATCAGGTCCTTCGGGGCGGAGGGGGCCACCACGGGCGACAGCGACGTCGGTGACAGGGACGCCGGCGACACGGCCGTCCCGGCGGCGGGCAGGTCGGCGACGAGCGCAGCCAGCTCGGCGTACGTCCGGGCGGTCAGCGCCAGTTCCAGCCGTTCGTCCAGCTCCTCGGGGGACAGCCGTCCGTCGCCCGCGGCCACCCGGAGCTGCTCGACCACCAGGTCACGATCCGCGTGCGACGCGCGCAGCGTGCCCGGGGCGCTGGGGGCGCTAGGGGCGCTAGGGGCGTCTGGGACGCTAGGGACGGCCGTCGGGGCAAGGCCGCGATCGCTCGGTTGGGGGTCCGCCATAGGACAAACTGTAGGACACCGGATTGCCGCCCGCTACGGACGCCAGCATGGGCGCAGCACAGACGCCCAGCATGGACGCCCAGCTACGCTGGGTTACCCCGCGGCCCGCGCCAGCCGCGGCCGCCCGGCGCGCTTGACCGGCCGCGCGGCGGCCAGCATCTCGCCCACCGGCTTCTCGGTCACCATGGCCCCGAACGCGTCGGCGTCCATCGTGACGCGCCGCGGCAGGTCCTCGCCCGGCAGGTACAGGTCGAGCACCGCCACCCGCAGCGTGTCCTTCTCCAGGCCCAGTGCCTCGTCCGCGAGCGCCTCGATCTCCACCGGCCCGTCGCCGAGGTCGGGGTGCTCGTGGATCACGATGCGCGCCAGCGAGTCCTCCCGCATGATGAGCTGGCCGCTCAGATCGCTGAACCGGACAGTCTTCTGGCCCATTATTCGACCCCTCTTTCTAGACCTCTCGCGTTGGGGTCAACACTGCCGGAAACCTGTTCGTTTGTCAAACGCGTGTTCCATGTGAAACCACTATACGAAATTACTCTCGACAGCGCCGCGAGCCACGCTGGCGGCCGCCAGGCACAGGCGGTTCCGCTCAGTTCAGGGCGGCCGCCAGCCGCGATCCCGGCAGCACCTTAGCCCCCGTCAGCGCCCTGGGTAACGACCACTGTTGTTTCCGCTGGGTGAAGCTGAACCAGTTTCCCGAATCGTCCCGCAGGATGGCCTCGATCCCGTAGGGCCGCTCGGCGGGCGGCGAGGTGAACTCGACGCCGCGCTTCACCAGCGTCTCGTAGTCGCCCCGGCAGTCGGACGTCGCCATGACGCCGGGGGACAGCGCGCCCTTCGCCACCAGGCCGCGGACAGCGGCCGCGGTCTGCTCGTCGAGCATGGAATGCGACGGGTCCATCAGCAGGAAGTGCTGGCCGGTGTTCCCCGGCGGCTGGACGGTGAGCCAGCGCATGCCGTTGTCGAGCTTGATGTCGGTGGTGAGCTCGAAGCCGAGTTTCTCCGTGTAGAACTCCTTGGCCGAATCCTGGTCGAGCACCCAGACCGACACGATGTCTATTCCGTTGATCATGTGCCAGACGGTACGCCGCCGGCCGGGTCGCCGGCTTCTCCGGAAGTGCGGTCTTGCCCGGCCGCGGGCGCGGGCGCGGGGCCGTCCGGCAGCCCGGTCTCCCACATCAGCGCGAAACAGCCGGGTATCGGCGCCGGACCGCCCCGCGCCGCGGCCTCCGTCCGATACCGCGTCGGGGACATGCCGGTCTGCTCGCTGAACCGGCTGCTGAACGTGCCCACGCTGCTGAAGCCGACCAGGTAGCAGATCTCGGTCACGGTCAGGTTGGCGGAACGCAGCAGTTCCCGCGCCCGTTCCACCCGCCGCCGCGTCCGGTAGCGCCCGGGGGTATCCCCGTACGCCGCGCGGAAGGCGCGGATGAAGTGCTCCCGCGAGTACCCCGCGTCGCTGGCCAGCGCCGCGATCGCGATCTCCTCGCGGTAGTCCCTGTCGATCCTGTCCCGCGCCTTCCGCAGCATCCGCAGCGAGCTGACGTCCGCCTTCCGGTAGGTCACAAGCCGGAGCCTAACCCGAACGTCACGCGTCGCGGTGGACCAGCAGCCAGCCGCCAGCGGCCAGCAGCGCGGCCGGATACAGCGCCACGATGCCGAGCTCCAGCCAGGGCGACCAGGTGAATCCCGCCACGGGCTTGACGGCCGCGAGCGAGTTCCCCGCGATCAGCTCTGGCATGAACTTCCCGGTCGCACGGGACGCCGCGCCGGTGATGAGCGGGAGCACGAACAGGCCGCCGACGAGCACGCCGACCGCGGCCGCGCCGTGCCGGAGGATCGCGCCGATGCCGAGCCCGGCCAGCCCCGTGAGGGCCAGGTAGGCGCCGGTCATCAGGACCGCGCGCAGCACCGCGGGGTCGCTCAGGGACGGGTGCGGCACCGACGACCGCAGCGCGGCCATCCCGCCGAGGAACGACGCGACGACCGTGATCTCCCCGGCGGCCAGGCAGACCGCGCCGAAGACAACAGCCTTGGCGGCCAGCACCAGCCCCCGCCGCGGCATCGCGGCGAACGTGACCCGGACGAGGCCGGAGGAGTACTCGCTGGTCATGGCCAGCACGCCGAGCACGCCGGTGATCACCTGGCCGACGAGGGCGCCGGCCAGCACGTTGCTGGTCGGGTCGCCGGTCACGCTGCGCGTGTTGTAGCCGGCGACGACGCCGAGGGCAACGGTCGCGACCATCCCGCCCGCCAGCACCCACCGCGTCGAACGCAGCGACCGCAGCTTGATCCATTCCATCCGGGCGGCCTCCCGGAATCCGTAGCGCGTGTCCACTGAGATCACCGAATCCCTTCCGTGAGCCCGAAGAACCCCTCTTCGAGCGACCCGCCGCCCCGCGCCGTCAGCGCCCCGACGGTCGTGTCCGCGAGCAGCCGGCCGCCGCCGATCACCAGCAGCCGGTCGGCGGTCAGCGCCATCTCGCTGATCAGGTGGCTGGAGACGAACACGGTCCGGCCGCGGGCGGCCAGCGACCTGATCAGGTCCCTGATCCAGCGCACCCCCGCCGGGTCGAGCCCGTTGACCGGCTCGTCGAGCAGCAGCACACCGGGGTCGCCGAGCAGCGCCGCCGCGATG
>NZ_JBARCR010001038.1:0-3401 GCF_049794275.1 Trebonia sp. | reverse complement strand
ACCCCGGTCAGCGCCTCGCCGAGCCGCGCCTGCTCAAGCGCCTCGGGGCGCAGTGCGTGCACCGACCGGCGCGCCTCGGTGAGGCTCTCCCTGGCGAGCGTCACGGCCGCGTCGAAGTGCCTGCGCCGCTCCGGCGGGTCCTGGCTGGCCTGCTCGGCCGCCTGCAGCTGGGTGATGATCCCGGTCAGGCCCTGCGCGAGCGTGTCGTGGATCTCCCTGGCCATGCGCTGCCGCTCGTCGAGGACCCCGGCCTCGCGGGCCTGGGCCAGCAGCTGCCGGTGCAGGCCGGTGTTCTCCGCGAGGGTCGCCTCGAGCCTGCTGTTGGTCTCGGCCAGCTCGTCGAATAGCTGGCTGCGCAGCAGGCCCTGCCGGTGGCTGACCCAGTTGAACCAGGTGAACGCGCAGCCGAGGATCACGTTGACGAGGATGGCGCCGGCCAGCAGCAGCGCCCTGGCCGGATCGAACGGCCCGTACAGGCCGAGGCCCTGGGAGATGCCCGCGAGGCAGGCGACGACGCCGATGCCGACGATCCGCCAGCGCCAGGACCCGACCAGCCGGTAGACGTAGTAGTACCCGGTGAAGGTGTAGAACCCGAGCCACGAGTACCCGAACACCATCACGGTCATGATCGCGAGCAGCACCACCACGAACACGGCCATCCGCCGGGGCCGCTCCCGCCACGCGGGACGGAGCGTGTACATGCCCAGCGTCCACGCCGCGGCGAGCCCGCACAGCAGCAGCGGGACGAGCGGCGATCCGGTCTCCGCATGGTCCTCGTAGAGGACCACCGTCAGGACCGCGGAGAACGCCAGCATCACCCACGGCACCACGTCGATCACGGCGCGCGCGAAGTCCAGGTTCCCGTCCCAGGGATCGGGATAGGAGCGAGTCCCTGAACCGCTCATCGGCGTCCTCCATTCATGCGGCGTGCCGGATCTAGTATCACTCCCAGCGGAACAGCCTGGCCGCCGCCAGCCCGAATACCACCGCGTACGCCGCCATGGTGCCGAGCGCCAGCGCGGGCGGCCAGTGCCCGAGGGCTGCCGCCTGGAACGACTCCCAGGCCGCGCCGAGCGGCGTCGCGTGGCTGATGTGCTGCAGCACCGCCGGCATCGACGGGATCGGCAGCCACAGCCCGGAGAAGAACATCAGCGGGAAGAACAGGATGTTCCCGATGGCAGCGGCGACCCGGGGGTTCGCCGCGACCGCGGCGATGAACAGGCCGAGGGATAGCGTGCAGGCCGCGGTGAGCAGCGCGACGACCACCCAGATGCCGGGCGCCAGCGGGAACGGGACGGCGAACGCCAGCCTGCCGAGCACGAGGATCGCGGCGACCATGACGACCCCGGCGCCGACGGTGACAGCCAGCTGGGCGGCCAGGACGCGCCACGCGCCGGCGGGCGTGGTCTGCAGCCGGCGCAGGATCCGCTGCTCCCGGTAGGTGGCCAGCGTGACCGGCAGCGAGAAGAACGAGAGCAGCGCCAGCATCGTCAAGATGATGATAGGCACGTACGTCTCGAGCACCGTGAGGCCCTGGTAGCCGGGATGCGTCTGCTTGAACGACGGGATAAGGCCGAAGATGACCAGCAGCAGCAGCGGGAACGCGATGACCCAGAAGACCAGCATCGGCTCGCGCAGGAACAACTTGAGCTCGGTGACCGTGAGCCGGGCCAGCGCGGAGCGCGGCCGGGCGGCGGCGGCCGGAACGCTAGGGGTTTCGATCGCGACGGTCATGGCTTACGCCTCCTCAGCGTGGTTGCCGGTCAGTTCGAGGAACGCGTCCTCCAGGTTCGCCTGGTCCACGCGGAGCTGCTGGGCCACGATCTGGTTGCGGGCCAGCATGGAGATGACCCCGTTCAGCACGTCGCCGGTGCCGCTGACCACGACGACATCGCCCCTGCGGATGACGTCGGTGACCCCTGGCACGCTGGTCAGCATGACGTCGCTGACCGGGGCGGACGGGCGGAACTGGATCCGCTGCGCGATCTCGACCCGCTGGGCGAGTCCGGCGGGCGTGTCCTGCACCACGACGCGGCCCTTGTCGATCAGCGCCACTCGGTCACAGAGCCGTTCGGCCTCCTCCATGAAGTGGCTGACGAGCACGATCGTGACCCCGCGGTCCCTGATGCTCTCGATCAGGTCCCAGGTGTCGCGCCTGGCCTGCGGGTCAAGACCG
Source organism: Trebonia sp. (assembly GCF_049794275.1). NCBI lineage: Bacteria > Bacillati > Actinomycetota > Actinomycetes > Streptosporangiales > Treboniaceae > Trebonia > Trebonia sp. Next base: position 1,225 of record NZ_JBARCR010001038.1, on the reverse strand, counting down.
GTGGTCAGCTCGTCGAGCACCGCGATCCGCGGGCTGCCGACCAGCGCCAGCGCGATCGACAGCCGCTGCTTCTGGCCGCCGGACAGCTTCCTGAACGGCGTGTCGCTCTTGCCGGCGAGCCCGAGCGCCTCCAGCAGCGACCGCCAGTCGGCCGGTGCCCGGTAGAAGGAGCTGTACAGGTCGAGGGCCTCGGCCACCCGCAGCTTGGCCGGCAGCTGGCTCTCCTGGAGCTGCGCCCCGAGCAGCTGCGTCAGCTCGGCGCGGTCCCGCAACGGGTCGAGCCCCAGCACCCGCAGCTCGCCGCGGTCCGGCTTGCGCAGCCCCTCCACGCATTCGACGGTGGTGGTCTTGCCCGCGCCGTTCGGGCCGAGGATCCCGAAGATCTCACCCTCGGACACGGTGAAGGACACGTCGTCCACGGCGACCGTGTCCCCGTACTCCTTGTGCAGCCCGCGCACTTCGATAACCGTTGTCATGCCTCCAGCGTCGCCGCGGGGACCCGCGTCGCGCATCGTCCCGGCGGCCACACCTCGCGCCCCGCAGGCGGACCGGCCCGGTCATCCGTCCGGCCGGCCCGATCAACCGATCGGCTAGCCGGCTTCCCTCGCGGACTGGGCGAGCTGGAGAAGCTGCAGCAGGGCGTCGCACCAGCGGTCGCCGGCGGGCCGCGTGTCGAAGCGGCCGAGGCACTCGTTGGCCGCGTCGAGGACCGCGGTGAAGATGGCGTCGTCGGCCGCGAACTCGGCCGGGTCGGGCATCGCGCCTGGCGCGGCGCGGGCGAGCACGTCGCGGTGCCGGTCGAGAATGCCGGCCGCCCGCCGGGCCATGGCGAGTCCGAGGGCCTCGGCCATCAGTCCCCGCTGCGTGGCGGCACCGCCCCAGTCGCCCATGTCCAGTCCCCTTCGCCGCATCTGCTCCGCGGCCCGGGCACAGCCGGAACCGCCTGGCACCATGATGCCGGGGGGTAGTGACATTCCTACGGAGAGTGAGACGGCGTCAGCGGGAGACGTGCCTTCCCGGGCGGCACGCGGACCAGATCGCCTCGCGGCCGGGCAGCTTCACGCGCTCGCCGCGGCCGAGGGACTGGGCGAGCTCGGCTTCCGCGGTCTCGATGCGCAGCCATTCGGCGTAGGAGACGGGCTGCACGCCGCGTTCCGCGAGCACCCCGGCCAGCGGCGAGTCCCCGTCCGCCCCGGACAGCGGGCTGTCCGGCGTGGGCGTCGGG
>NZ_JBARCR010001037.1:0-2355 GCF_049794275.1 Trebonia sp. | reverse complement strand
TGCGACATCGCCGCATTCTCCATGTCGACGACGGCGGGATCCTCAGCAGGGTTCGACACCTTGAGCACGTAGCGGCCATCGAGAAGGACGTTCGCGTCACGCTCTGAGGACAGCTGCCGGACTGTGTCGACGCGCAGCCCCCAGACGTCCTCCACCAGGGAGGCGACCCGGTCCGTGCGCATGACGGGGGCGGGCGTGCCGAGGACGTCGCCGGAGACGACCGGTTCGCTGCCGGGCCGGTCGGAGGCATGCGGCCGGTCTGGCGCATCGGGCAGGTCGGTCACACGGCTCTCCAGGTCGGGAAGGACTCGGGCTGAGGACGACGGATAGGTCCGGGCTTGCGTCCGAAGGTTAGCGGCTGTGCAGGTAGTCGCTGAGAAGAGGGAGGCCGGCGGCGAGGACGCCGGGGTTGGGCGCGTAGCCGATGCGCAGGTAGCCCTCCTGCGCGATGAGGACGTTGCCGGTGCCCTGCCGCTCGTAGAGGGCGGCGACGGCCGAGCGGAGGCGGTCAGTGCCCTCGATAGAGCGGGTCTCGTACTCGTTCATCCACTGCTCGACGCCCAACGGTGCGATCTTCACGATCAGGTCTCGAGGATCTGCAAGGCGGCCAGGGCGACGGCGGCGTCTTCGATGCCGAGGCCGACGCTGCGGAAGAACACCGGTCTGGCGCCGGTCGGCGCAGGGGCAGCCCCGGCCAGCAGGCCGGCGAGGTCGCCGCGGATGTCGGTGAGGGTGAAGCCGTGCTCGGCGGCGGCCAGGCGCATCTCGCCGCCGGCGGCGAATGCGGCCGGGGCGTAGTCGGCGTAGACGTCAAGATTGCCGAGCACAGCGGGGTCGATCTCGTGCGCCATCGGGGCGTTGGTCGACACCGACGTAATCAGGGACCCGGGCGCGAGGCGGCGTGCGTCAACGACAGGAGCGGCGGCAGACGTGCACAGCAGGACGACATCGGCGCCGTCTGCGGCCTCGTCGGCCGAGGCGGCCAGGTGCACGTCCCCGCCCAGGCCGTCGAGGTCGGCTTCCGTTGCGGTCCGCGACCACATCCGGACCTCGGTGAAGCGGCGCACGACGCGGGCGTGGCGCAGATGAGCCCGGCCCACCGGCCCCAGACCGATCACGGCAAGGCGGTGCGCGTCGGGCCGGGCGAGCAGGTCGACCGCGAGCGCCGTCGTCGCAGCGGTGCGCTCGGTCGTCAGACGGGCCGAGTCGGCCAGGAGCAGCGGCTGCCCCGTGCGGGTCGACAGCAGCAGCGTCCAGGCCGTGACGACGGCCTTGCCCGCGGGCTGAGGGAGGTAGGGCGATACCTTCACGGCGTACACGCCTGCGTCAGCCAGCACCGCCTGGTAGGCGATCACGTCACCGCCATCAGGGAGATCGGTCACAACCTGCCGGGGCTGGACGGCGCGACCCGCCGCGAGCTGCTCGAAGGCCTGCCGCACGGCCGCCTGAACGGTTGCTTCGGCCGGCGCAGGACCGTCATCACGCAGTATCGTTATACTGCTCATGATGAGCAATATAATGCGCAATCTGTCACCGGGCAACGAGGTGACGTGACAGAAAAGCTCGCGGAAAGCGGACCGACCGCCGAGTTCATCGCCCGGGTCGGTGCCGAGGTACGCCGGCGAAGAACGGGCCGCCGTCTTACCGTTCAACGGCTCGCCGACGCCGCCGGGGTCAGCCGGCGGATGCTCACCCTGATCGAGCAGGGTCAGGCCAACCCCAGCCTCGTCACCGTCGACAGGGTCGCCAGGGCGCTGGGCACCGACTTCGCCTCATTGACCCGCGACACCCAGCCGGATCCCGTCGCGGTCAACGAACCAGGCTCTGCCGCTGGCGTGTGGTCCTCCGCCGCGGGCAGCCGCGCCGCACTCCAGGTTGCGACACAGCGGCGGCCATCGGCCGAGCTCTGGGAGTGGGTGCTCCAGCCGGGCGACCGCTACGACGCCCAGCCCGACGCCGCCGGGTCGGAGGAGCTGTTCCTGGTCCTTAACGGTGCCCTCACCCTCGAGGTCGAGGGGCTCGAACCCGTCACCGTGACGGCCGGGGGCTCGGCTCGCCTGGCCAGCGACCGCAGCTATGCGTACGCCAATCACGGCCGCGAGCCAGCCCGCTACGTCCGCGTGGTCCGCCTCGGCTGACGCACGCTGTCTTTCGGGGGCTGGTGCGGTGCGAGTAGCCGATTTATGGTGGCAGTCGGGTGACGAGGCAAAGGAGGGGTCAATGAAGACCAGGGCCGCGGTCTTGCGCGGGGCAGGCCAGGATTTCGAGATCGCCGAGTTGGACCTGGATCCGCCGAAGGCGGGCGAGGTCCTCATCCGCTATGTGGCTGCCGGGCTTTGCCACTCCGATGAGCAC
>NZ_JBARCR010001036.1:0-2809 GCF_049794275.1 Trebonia sp. | reverse complement strand
CGCGCGCTCAACTACGCCTTCGACGTGACCCCGGCGGAGCTGGTCACCGCGATCGTGACCGAGAGCCGGCTGATCTTCCCGGCCGGGAATCACGGCTAGGAAGCTCATGCCATGGTAACGGAAGCTTTGCTGACGTAGAGCACGTGGAATTTCCGTGCTAGTCAAGCGGTAAAGGCTGGGGAATCCGTGAATAAGCGCGCCTTGATGGCCGGGGTGGCGGGCCGCAGTCTCACCGTCCGGGTTCCGCGATTGCCACCTTCCTGCCATCCTCGCCCCGCAGTTGAGCTCGGACGATCATCCGCTCCTTTTGGCGCGCCTAGGCAAAGCTTACTGCGCCTGGTACATTGCCCCCGGGGGGAGTGGAATGAGTATCGTAAGCGACTCGTTGCGTGCACTCGCGGATGCGCTGGCTGTGCCGCTTATCCTCGCTGTCGGCTTGGCGATATTGATCGGACTGCTGCGCTTCGTCACGTCGCTGAGCTTCCTGATTGAACACCGGGGCCTGCGACCTCTCGTTATGCAGGTCGAATACGGAAAGGCTGCATTGGAGGGCGGGGAAAACTATGGCGTACTCGACGCGCGACTGCTCAGTTACTTGGCATCCGACGGCCTGGGCGCCTACATAATAGCCCCTGGTGCGGGCGGTTCGGCTGCGCCTGTGGTGCCAGCCGCGGCACAGGAGTCGAGCGCCGCCCTTATCCGATTCGCCTTTCCCAGCGAGCCGGCGTACCGGGTTGACGTCACCTGGCCGGGGCCCGTCACCCAGCGCGACGATGAGCTGCGAGCTACCGTTCGGATTAGCCGCACGCCAGGTGACCGGATCGTAGCGACTCGATCCTTTACCGAGGACAACACGGAGGCGCTTATTGAGGTAATTGGCGCCTTCTGTGTCACATTCCTCCTCGGACAGCCCAGGATTCTTCGCCGTACGCCCCGCTGGGAACGCTGGAACCAAGACATCAACGGGTACCTGGCCTACCGACGCGGGCTGGGAGCCGAGCCACGCGGGACCGAGGTCAGCACGTCACTAGAGGATTGCCGCAAGGCACTGGAACATTTCCATCATGCCGCGAGAATGAATCCCGCGAATATGCTTGTCCAGCTGCACCGGGCATCCCTGCTTGAACTGATGGATGAGAACCGGGAAGCTGCGGCGATATATCGGAAGTGCCGTACCCTATGGCCAGAGCACATCGAGGCGGCCTACCGCCTCTGGGTTGCACACAAGGGAAGCTACGATCGAACCGAGCTCAAGGGGGCGGACCATCCGCTTGACCCGATCAGGGAGCAGCTATTGCTCCGGCGGCTGCTGAGATCTTGGCTGTTGACCTGGCGCCCGAATCACTGGAATCCTGGGGAGCGTCGATACTGGCGATCATGGATCAGTCTCCGTCCGTGGAAGCGAGTCAGTAAGAGGACTGCATACCTCCGGGCTCTCGCCATTTCACAGCTCGCTGTGGAGCTGTCGTTTCTGCTCCCCGGGCGGAACGCAGCCTCGACCGACCATCTCGTGGCGGTCGCTGACGCCAGGAGCGGCGAGCGGTCGGCCGCCGCCGGGAAAATGGAAGTATTGAGCCTGATGACCAGACTGGCGGACGAACTGCTGCGCCAGGACGACGAGCCTGCCGTCGAGCGCCTGCTCCGTCCCAAAGCGGGCACCACCATCACGCCGCTGGCAGCCGATCCGGCCTACATCCCTGTATACGCAGGTCCGCACTACCATCGGCGCGCAGTAGGGTGGCTGGCCATGTTCAACGCGGCCTGCTTCTTCTCACTCGCCATCCTTCTGCCGCCGGAATATATCCCGGATAACTTCACGGTTGACCAGTGGCGGCAATGCTGTGGACAGGCGTCGATCCACGAACTCGGGCTGATCCATCGAGACCCCAGGAATCTGCTCGACCCCAACTGGATGGCCAGGGATCCAGATCTTGAGCCGTTGCGGCAAACCGAGATCGGCCAAGAGTGGCAGAACTTCATCGGCATGCCACGGGCGAAACCATCTGTCCGTTCGGCATGACTTCCAGGCAGAACCTCCGCGTGGCCGCCCGCGGTTAAGTCAGTTGACGCAAGCGCCGCGACGGGTCCCCGCCTTAGGATCTAGTGCTTGTGAGCGACACGATGATGGCGCTGCGCGCGCACGCCCGCGGCGGACCGGAGCAGTTGGTCTACGAGGCCGCCCCGGTCCCCGCGCCGGGGCCAGGCGAGGCCCTCGTCGCGGTGCACGCGGCCGCGATCACCTTCGCCGAGCTGAGCTGGGACCTGTCCTGGACCACCCGCGACGGGCGGGACCGCACGCCGGTCATCCCCTCGCACGAGGTGTCAGGAACGGTCGCAGGACTCGGCCCTGGTGCCGAAGGCCTGACGGTCGGTGCGGAGGTGTACGGCCTGATCGACTTCGACCGCGACGGGGCGGCGGCCGAGTATGTGACGGTGCCTGCCGCGCACCTCGCGGCCAGGCCGCGGTCGGTCTCTGACGAGGAGGCGGCCACCTTGCCGCTGGCGGCCCTGACCGCGTGGCAGGCGCTCGTCGACCACGCGGCACTCAAGCCGGGGGAACGGGTTCTCGTGCAGGGCGGCGCGGGCGGCGTCGGCAGCTACGCCGTCCAGCTCGCCGCGATCCTCGGCGGCACGGTCACGGCGACGGGCGTCGCCAGGCAACGGGACTTCGTCCTGGGCCTCGGAGCCACGACGTTCCTGGCGCCGGGCGCTGGCAACACGGCCGGGTACAAGGCGGTCGCACCGGACGGCTTCGACGTGGTCCTCGACACGATCGGCGGCGCTGTTCTCGATGCCTCCTACGAGCTGA
>NZ_JBARCR010001035.1:0-1506 GCF_049794275.1 Trebonia sp. | reverse complement strand
GCGACGTCGCCCCGCAGGCCGCATAGTTCACAGCGTCACCAAGTCCCGTTAGTGCTGGGGATGTGACCCCCCTCAGGGGCCAAATCCCCAGCACTAACCCAAAACAGCCCCTGGCCGGGTTCCGTGTGCCCGACGTAATAGACAGCAGAGGCACTGGGGACGCCTGGTGCAGGTTGCCGCTGGACACGATCCTGCCGATTGCGCAATCGGCAGGCTCCAAGGGGACGTGCCGCCTGGGAGATCGCCTACGAGCGCTGGAGTGACGCGGCCAACGGCGACGACTTCAGCGAACTCGCGCAGCGAGTGCTCGGCGAACTGCAAGCAGCCAGTGCCTTGTGCTGACGCGAACGGCCCGATGTGCTTAATCTGCGGCTCGGGCCCACGGGTGGCGGGCGGACCGGGTGGCAGGCCTCGATGGGCAGGCGTGCTGGTGCGGAGCGGGGCGGCCGTTGTCGCCCGCGCCGTGGCCGTGCGGCGCCGGGCTGGGACTCCCGGCCGCATCGTCGTCACGCTGGCCCGGCGAGGGAGGCTGGTCTTCGTCGATGCCCCGTTCGTACAGGCTGCGCTTGCGGTCGCGGCGCCTGTTGACGGCGGCCCAGTCCAGGGCGTTCTTGCCGATCACGTAGTCGATGGCCGCGCGCAGGTCTCCGAGCTGTTCCTGCAGGTTCTCGCGCTGGTCAGCCGGGTCCTGAACTGTATCGTTACCGGTGCTGATGATCGCGGCGGCGGCCCTGGCGACCTGCGCGGCGTCGGCGGCGAGCCTGGACAAGCCAGGCCAGGTGTCACTGCCGATGCCGTACGGGACGGGCCGGTCGCTGGCCATCAGCTTGCTCCGTTCGCACGGACGGGCTGGCGCTGGAGAAGTGCTAGTTGCGTGACAAATACTCCTGCAATTTGCACGCGGAAACATCCGTCAACTGACGTATATCCAACCAGTTACCTGGGGATTTGCCGGCGCTCGCCGGGTTTACTGTGACTGTGACCGATAGCTGGCGGATGTGATCGGTAGTTGGCGGGCGGGCGTCTGCTAGCTGCGCCGCTATTACCACCTTCGGTACGCTGGCTTTGTTCGTGAGTAGTGGGTTCTGGCCCGTATCTCGTGAAGATCAGGTCCGAGTGGCGCAGGAGGCTTGTGATGCTGGCCCACCAGAGCCTCTGCTTTCCCCTGTTACCCAGGGTCGCTCTCGGACCATGGCGGGGCTAGTCTGATCTGCCCCGTCGAGCGGCATTGACCGTGACAAGGCCTGCCGGAATCCCGGTCCAGATGAAAAAACCGTCGTGACAAGCACAGGATCCGTCGTGACAAGCACGGGATACAGTGCGGTCATGACATCGTTTGGCGAGCGGTCCGCCGACGATCGACCGGATCTCGCTGATGCCGGCCGGCTGGCGCGCAAGCTGGTGCACCGGGCGGTTCGCACGGCGCGCACCGAGGATCAGCCGCTGCGCCGGGTGCTCCTCGACCACCTCGGGCCCAACGCGGCCACGCTGCCGTCCATCAGCGAC
>NZ_JBARCR010001034.1:0-4611 GCF_049794275.1 Trebonia sp. | reverse complement strand
CGACGGGGTCCATCCCGGCACCCGCACGACCGGATCGTGGGATCGGACAGGCGGCACCGTGATCAGGCAACGCGACAGCGCGCTGCCCGACCCGCCGCCGAACGGCAAGGGCCCCATCGCGGCGATCGAGAACGACAACATAGGCGCGTTCGCCCGCGACCTGCGGGTGCTGCGCTCCAAGGCCGGACTGGACTATCCCGACATGGCGGAGAAGTCGCATTACACGATGCGAACCCTCGCGTCGGCGGCCGGCGGGCTCAGGCTGCCCACGCTGCCGGTGCTGATCGCCTACGTGAAGGCCTGCGCCGGAGACGTCGCCGAGTGGGAAGAGCGCTGGGGGAAGCTGGTCAGGTCGGGGAAGAAGGGCCAGACCGCGCTCCCCGCCGCCGGCACGAACACCGCCAACGACGAGCCCGGCGTCGTCGCGGACGGCCTGCCCGGCTCCGCCCAGGCGAGCCCTGGCGAGCCAGGCCAGGCCCCGCCGAACCCGCCACAGTCCGGTGAGGTCTACGTCATCACGTCGGCCAAGCCCCGCGAGGAGCATTGGTAACGCCCGCAAAACCCGCCCGTGAAAGAATCGGCAGCGTGCTGCCTCCGGACAACCACGTACATACGGAATGGTCGTACGACACGTCCGCTGAGGCGTCAATGGCACGCAGCTGCGAGCAAGCGCTGGCCATCGGACTGCCCGGGGTCGCCTTCACGGAACACCTCGAGTTCACCGCAGGCGGAGAAGGGGACGCGATCGCCGGGGTGGCCACGGACGCCCGCTGGTGGACCCGCATCAAGCCGCTGGACGTGACCGGGTACCTGGCCTCGGTCGCGGACTGCCGCGAGCGGTTCCCCGGGCTGCGCATCCTCTCCGGCGTCGAAACAGGCGAGTCGCACCTGTTCGCCGCCAGCGCGGGCGCGGTGGTGCACGGCCACCACTTTGACCGGGTACTCGGCTCGCTGCACGCGGTCCCCTACAAGGGCAGGCTGGTCGCGGCGGATGCCCTGTTCGGCAACATGCCCGACGACGACGTAATGAGCTACTACTTCGCCGAACTGCTCCAGCTGATCGAGCGCAGCGACCTGTTCGAGGTGCTCGCGCACCTGGACTTCCCGCGCCGGTACTGGCCCAAGGGGGCGCACCTGTACCGGGAAGAGGACTTCGAGGAGGAGTACAGGACCGTGCTGAGCGCGCTGGCCGGGACCGGGCGGGTGCTCGAGGTCAACACGAAGTCGCCGCTGGCGTCCGTCGACCTGATCCGGTGGTGGCGGGACGTGGGGGGAACGGCGGTGTCGTTCGGCAGCGACGCGCACCTGCCGCAGCGGGTGGGTGACCGCTTCAAGCTCGCCGTGGACGTTGTCGAGGCGGCCGGCTTCCGGGCCGGCCGCTACCCGTACGACTTCTGGCGGGTCTAGGCGATCTGTTCCAGCTCACGCCAGGCTGTCGCTGATGAAGGCGAAGGTGCGTTCCTCGAGCTGACGGCGGGCGGCCTCGGGAACAGCGCGCAGCGGCCCTTCCCCGGTGAGCACGGCCAGTCCGTGCACCGTGGACCAGATGGGGTACTCGAGGCCCACGCGGCGCCGCTGGTCGAGTATGCCGGCGGCGACGAGCTCGTCGAGCGCGGCGCGGAGTTGCCCTAGCGGCGTGCGGTCCGGTCCGTCCCCGCCGGCCTGAGCGTCGTACGCGTGCTGCTGCGGCACAGCGAACGCGGTGGCGAACAGCCCCGGTTCCTCGTGCGCGAAGTTCAGGTACGCCCGGCCGATCTCGCCCAGCCGGCTGCGGGCCGCGCCCGGATCGCCATACGCGCCAGGCACGCTGGCGACTCCGGCCGCCATGCGGTCGGCGAGCTCGCGCATCGCCGCCGCGCAGACCGCGGCGAGCAACTCGTCGCGATCGGCGAAGTGCCGGTAGGCGGCGTTGGGCACCACGCCCACCATGCGGGTCGCCTCGCGGAGCACGACGGCTTCCGGGCCGCCCGCCCTGGCCAGCTCGAGCCCGGCGGCCACGAGACCGTCACGGACCGCGCCTCGCGGGCGGCGCCGCTGCGCCTGGGGTTTCTCCGCTGCTGATCGGCCGGTCATCACGGCACCAGGATAACAAAGTGGACAGCGTACACAAGCCTTTGTTATTGTGAACAGCGTCCACTAAATATTGAGGAGGCTCTCCGATGGACAGGAACAAGACGGCATATCAGGCGCCGGTGACAGCGGCGGAGTGGTTCGCCGGCGGCCAGCGGATTCCGTACGACCCGGGATCCGCGCGGGTACTGACCGAGGAAGCGGCCGCCGCGACCCCCGGCGCCCTCCGGGTCTTCGAGCGCGTCAGCGGAGCCGAGCCGGACGCGGACGCGGTGTGGCTCACGATGCTGCCCGGATTCCCTGACGGCTCGTACGGCTGGGCCCAGGTGGACCGGATACTCGGCGACGGCCCCGGCCCGCGGCTGTACGTGGAGCCGGTCGGGCAGGGCGACTCCGACAAGCCGCGGGATTACCGGTACTCCACCATCGAGCGGGCGAACCTCGTCGAGGCGCTGTGGCGGCACCACGGCGTCCGCCGCACCGTCGTCGCCACCTTCGACTACACCTCGCTGGCGCTGCTCGAGCTGCTTCGCCGCCAGCAAGAGCGGACCGCCTCCGGCGGCAGCGCCGTACCGGCGATCACCGCGGTGTTCATGGTGAACGGCGGCCTGTTCGCCGACGCGCATACGCACCCGTGGCAGGGCACGCCGCTGCTGCGCAGCCCGCTAGGCACCCTCGCGATGCGGGGATGGCAGCGCTCGCAGCGGGCGTTCGACACGGGCTGGCAGCAGGCACGCATGTACTCCCGCGGCTACCACCCCACCCCGGCGGAACTCGGCGAGCTGCGGGCAGCGATCACCCGCAGGGACGGAGCGATGTTCGCGCACAACGCCGCCGGATTCGTCGGCGAGCACCGCCGCCACGCGCAGCGGTGGGACCTCGCCGCGATCGCCCGCAACCTTGACGGCACGGTCGCCTTCTACGTGGGCGGCAGCGAGGAGGACCCCTACGAGCACCGGCAGATCCCGGCCGCCCGCGAGCGAGTGCCCGGCGCCCAAATCCTGATCTTCCCCGGCGGTCACCTGACCACCGGGGAACACCCGGACCTCCTCGCCGCGGCGATCCGCGACATCGCGGCCCGGCACGGCGTGGCCACCCCGGCCACCGCCGGCAGATAACACCCATCACCTGACACGAGAGGAAACGCCATGACCAGGATGACCCCGCTGCTCGAGCGCAACGAGCAGTTCGCCCGCACCTACACCCCAGTCCCGCTCGGCCCGCCCGCCGCGCAGGTACTTATCGTCACCTGCCTGGACCACCGGGTCGACCCCGCGATCCTGTTCGGGCTCCGGCTCGGCGACGCTCCCGTCATCCGCAACGCGGGAGGACGCGTCACCCAGGCGGTCATCGAAGACATCGCTTATATCGGTTTCCTCGCCGAGCAGCTGTTCGGCGGTCAGCTCGAGGATGACAGGCTCTTCGAAGTCGCGGTCCTGCACCACACCCAGTGCGGCACCGGCCTGCTCGCGGACCCCGGCTTCCGGCGGCAGGCCGCCGAGGCGACCGGCCGTCCCGAGGCAGCGCTGGAAGCCTCCGCCGTCACCGACCCGTCCATCACCGTCAAGGCGGACGTCGAGCGCCTGCTCGCCTCGCCCTTGCTCTCACCGAAGGTGAGCGTCTCCGGCCACGTGTACGACATCGACACCGGGCGCGTCACGACCGCGCTCGACGCCCAGTACCCGCTCCATTAAGCCCAGCCCCACGGGCCTCTGCGGCCTCACGGCTTTCAGCGACTCGCATACCTGGTCTCACTTTGCAGCCGAAATGACCACTTGTGACCGGTCACTCAGCGCTGAAAGTGGTCACCACGGCAGCAAAGTCAACGGAAGCGGCTGATGTGACTAGTGATGGCCCGTCCGGGGCGGCCATGCGGCTGGAGGTGTGCGGCTGGAGGCGTGCGGCCGGGCGACGTGCGTCCAGGCTGGCTGTGCGGCCCAGGCCGACTGTGCGGGCGGGTGGCCGCGGTGGCATGGGGCCGCTGGGCGAAGAGACGCGTACGTTCGGAATAATTGATTTTCGTGAAAGTCAGGATCGGAATCTCGCTGGGCGCCGCGGAGCCGGCCGACTTCGCGGCCGCCGTCGACCTGCTCGAGGCGTCCAGGGTCGACTCGCTGTGGCTGCCGGAGACCGTCTACACCCCGGCGGTGGAGCCGTTTATCGGGATCGCGTTCGCGCTGGCGCGAACCACGCGGCTCAAGGCGGGCAGCGGGATCTCGGTGCTGCCAGGACGGCACCCTGTGCTGGTGGCCAAGCAGCTCGCGTCGCTGGCCGGGCTGGCGCCTGGGCGGGTGCTGCCGGTGTTCGGCTTGCAGCCCGCGGCTCCCGCGGAACGGGACCTGTTCCCGGTGCCCGCGGGGCAGCGCGCGGCGGTGTTCGACGAGGCGCTGACGTTGCTGCGGCTGCTGCTGACATCGCCGTCCGTGACGTTCTCCGGTTCGTTCTTCTCGGTGGACGGCGCTTCGGTCGGGCCGCTGCCTGGCAAGCCGCTGGACATCTGGCTGGGCGGGACGGCGCCCGCCGGCCTGCGCCGGGTGGGCC
>NZ_JBARCR010001033.1:0-3834 GCF_049794275.1 Trebonia sp. | reverse complement strand
GCCACCTCTCTCCCCACCAGGCTAGCCGCCATCCGGCCCCGCCCCCTCCGGCTGCCGCCCGCCGCCCTGTTACTGCCCCAGGAGTACCACCAGTCACCGCCGACCGGCTCCGCCCGATACCTGGGTCACTTTGCAGCCGAAATGACCACTTGTGACCGGTCACCTAACCCGAAAAGTGGTCACCACGGCTGCAAAGTGAACAGGAGTGACTGATGTGATCATTGCCCAGCGTCGGTACGCCCGGCACCTTCACTGCGATCTGATAACAGCAAGATGCGGCTGGGCCGCCAAAGATTGTGGGGACTTTGTCCCCGTTTCCGGCGGCAAAGTCCCCACAATAAATCCACCGCCCTGATAACAGCAAGAAGCGGCGCGGCCGCGACCCCGGGCGGCGCGCGGGTTGGTCATGCCGGGGAAATAGTCCGAAACATCTGTGTCACCTGGCGAAATGGACGTGGAACAGCAGATGTCTACGCTGGAGGGCGTGGCGGACATTTTCGACGGTTACCGGCTCGCCGAGGCCTGGGACGAGATGTTCGCCGCGCCCGGCAAGCCCCGCGCGGCCTACGACGCGCTCGTGTCGGTCCTGCAGCCGATGGATCCCGGTGAGCTGAGGTACCGCGCGGACCAGCTCGCCCGGGTGTTCACCGACCGCGGGGTCACCTACGACTACGCCGGGGAGGAACGGCCGTTCCCGCTCGACCTCATACCGCGGGTCATCGACGCCGTCGAGTGGGATCTCATAGCCAACGGGGTCAGGCAGCGGGTCAAGGCGCTCGAGGCGTTCCTGGCGGACGTCTACGGGCCCGGCCGCGCGTTCGACGACGGAGTGATCCCGTGGCGGCTCGTCTTCACGAGCGAGAAGTTCCGCCGCGAGGTCATCGGGGTCGCCCCGCCGAACGGAGTGCGGGTCCACGTCGCCGGCATCGATCTCGTCAGGGACGAGGCCGGCCGGTTCCGGGTTCTCGAGGACAACGTGCGCGTCCCGTCCGGGGTGAGCTACGTGATCGAGAACCGGCTGGCCATGACCAGGACCTTCCCCGCGCTGTTCGCCGAGCAGCGCGTGCACCAGGTCGACGAGTACCCGTCACGGCTGCTCGGCGCGCTACGGGCCGCCGCGCCGCACGGCGTCGTCGACCCCTTCGTCGTGGTGCTCACCCCCGGCATGTACAACGCCGCGTACTTCGAGCACACCCTGCTGGCGCGGCTGATGGGCGTGGAGCTCGTCGAGGGGCGTGACCTGTTCTGCTACCGGAACAGGGTCTACGTGCACACCACGCACGGCAGGCGCCCTGTCGACGTGATCTACCGGCGGGTCGACGACGACTGGCTCGATCCGCTGCATTTCCGCCCCGATTCCGTGCTCGGCTGCCCCGGCCTGCTCAACGCCGCGCGGTCGGGCAACGTGACGATCGCCAACGGCATCGGCAACGGGGTCGCCGACGACAAGCTGATCTACACCTATCTGCCCGACCTGATCAGGTACTACCTCGGCGAGGAGCCGCTGCTCGACAACGTGGAGTCGCACCGCCTCGACGACAAAGAGGTGCTCGGCTGGGTGCTCGGCAACCTGGACCAGCTGGTGCTCAAGCCGGTCGACGGCGCGGGCGGCGCCGGCATCGTCATCGGCCCGCGCGCCACGACAGAAGAGCTCGCCATGCTCAAGGCCAGGGTCCGGGCCAACCCGCGCGGCTGGCTGGCGCAGCGCCCGGTGGCGCTGTCCACGTCGCCGGTGCTTGTGGGGGAGAAGCTGGCGCCGCGGCATATCGACTTGCGGCCGTTCGCGGTGAACGACGGCAGCGACGTGTGGGTGCTGCCCGGCGGGCTGACGCGAGTGGCCCTCCCCGAGGGGGAACTGGTCGTGAACTCCAGCCAGGGCGGCGGATCCAAGGACACGTGGGTGCTAGCCAGCGCCCGTTCGGGACTGATCCAGCAGAATCCGCTCCAGTCAGTCGTGATAACAGCAAGAAGTATCGGACCCGAGGTCACGGCCCTCGGCAGGCAGAGCGGTCCGGATCAGTGAACAGCGAGCTGCTCAGCCGGATCGCCGAGACGCTGTACTGGACCGGGCGCTACGTGGAGCGCGCGGACGACACCGCACGGCTGATCGACGTGTACGTGCACCGGATGCTCGGCACGGCGGGCGGCGGCTCGGACGCGGAGTGCCGCGCGCTGTTCGGCATCCTCGGCGTGGCAGCCGAGCCGGACGCCGGGCTCGACGTCGGCGCGGTGCTGTTCCGCCTGGTCTACGACACGCACAGCCCCAGCGCGATCGCCGGGGCCGTGCTCGGCGCGCGGGCCGGCGTGCGCGGCATCCGGGAGGTCATCTCCAGCGAGATGTGGGAGTGCCTGAACGTCACGGCGCTCGCGCTGCCCGGCCAGAAACGCGCCGCTGAACGCCTCGGCCCGCACGTCTACCTGCGCTTCATCAGGGAGCGGGCCGCGCTGTTCTTCGGCCTCGCCGACTCGACGATGAGCCACGACGACGCCTGGCGGTTCCTGGTGCTCGGCCGCAGCCTGGAGCGCGCCGACATGACCGCGCGGCTGCTGCTGGCGAGGATGGCCGCTCCCGACGACCTCGGCTGGCCGGTCCTGCTGCGAGCCTGCGGCGCGCACGAGAGCTTCATCCGCACCCACGGCTGGGCCGCGGAGTCCGCGCGGGTCGCGGAGTTCCTGCTGCTCGACAGGCTCTTCCCGCGCAGCGTCGTGCACGCGCTGGCCACCGCTGAGGAATGCCTGGCCGACCTGTCCCCTGGCCCGGTGCGGGTGCGGGCAGGTCTCGACGACCCGGCGCGGCGCCCGGTCGGGCGGCTGCGCAACCGGCTTGAGTACGCTGACCCGAAGCAACTCCCGGCCCAGCTGCCTGAGCTGCTGTCCACCTTGCAGGAGACCTGCGTGCGGGCGAGCGAGGCGATCTCCAAGCGGTACTTCCAGTACCGGTCGCCGGTCGCCTGGGAACGGGGCGGCTGAGCGGTGGGCTGGCGGCTGCGGATCGAGCACACCACCCGGGTCACGTACTCAGGGCCCGTGCTGACGTCGTTCAACGAGGCGCGGATGACACCGCTGACGCTGCCGACGCAGACGACGATGGACGCGCGGGTGACCGCCGGGCCCGGCGCGCCGGTATGGACCTACAACGACTACTGGGGCAGCTACGTCAGCGTGTTCGACCTGCCCGAGGCGCACGACGGGCTGCTGATCCTGGCGACCGCGATGGTGGAGACCGAGCCGTTTCCCGGCGTCCCCGCCGCGCAAGACCGCCCCGGCTGGGCGGAGCTGCGCGCGCGGGCGCCGCACGGCCGGCTGCTCGAGTTCCTGCTGCCGACCCCGCTGACCACGGTGACGGGGCAGATCCAGGACGCGGCCATGAGCGACATCAACGGCCTGGACCCGGACGAGGCCGCGGCGGCGATCTCCGGCCGCGTCCGCGAGCACGTCACGTACATGCCCGGCGCGACCGGGGTGCGCACCAACGCCCAGGAGGCCTGGGACAAGGGCCAGGGAGTATGCCAGGACATGGCGCAGCTGACCGTGGCGCTGCTGCGCGCCGCGGGGCTGCCCGCCCGTTACGTGTCCGGCTACCTGCACCCCGACGTCCACGCGGAGCCCGGCCGCACCGCGGTCGGGCAGAGCCACGCCTGGGTGGAGTACTGGGCCGGCTCGTGGATCCCGCTCGACCCGACGAGCGGGGCCGAGGTGGGGGAGCGGCACGTGGTGGTCGCCCGCGGCCGCGACTACACCGACGTCCCCCCGCTCAAGGGTCTCTACCACGGCCCGCCGGAAAGCGACATGGAGGTGACGGTCGAGGTCACTCGCCTCGCATTATCCCGAACG
>NZ_JBARCR010001032.1:0-2435 GCF_049794275.1 Trebonia sp. | reverse complement strand
GCCATAGGGTCCTGACCGCCATCGCGGGATGCCTGGCGGTCACACCTCGCCGCGGTTCATCGCGATCAGCTGACCCAGCACCCGTCCGCCGCTGACCCGCAGCCCGTCGTGCTCGTACTCGCTGGTCACCCACGGCTTCAGCCCGCGGATCGCGGACGCCGTGCGCAGCGACAGGTCGACCGGCACGTACATGTCGCGGAAGTAGACCGCCGCCGCGGCGGGCACCTCGCTGACCGCGAGCCGCGCCGGGTCGTACAGCGGCGGCCAGTCGCCGGCGTTCGCCAGGATCTCCGCGGCTTCCCTGAGCGGCCGCAGCGCCGGGTCCAGGTCGAACATCCACGGGTAGATCATCTCGCCGGTGAACATGACGGGGGTGCCCGCCTCCAGCGCGGCCCGCGCGTCGAACTCAGGAAACTCCGCACGCACCCGCTGCGCTGCCCACCGCGTCCCTTCCCCTTGCCCCCCGTAGCAGGCCTCGTGCAGCACCGCGTACAGCGGCGCCGTCGCGAACCCGGTCAGCGCGGCGACCTGGTAAAGGAACGTTTCGGACAGGTCGCCGCCGTCGTTGTCGAACGGGTCCTCGAGCAGGTAGTGCAGCTCGTGGCTGCCGGCCGCCTGGCCGAGCAGGACGCCGATCGCCTGGAACGCCTCGACGGTCAGCCGCGCCCCGCCGGGCAGCGGGACGCCGTCCCGTTCGGCCAGGAACTCCGCGACCTGCCGCGCCGCGGCGACGTCGCCGGGGTACCGGTCGTAGTGCTCGGTGTTCCGCGCCGCGCACGTCCGGTAGGTGAGCCGGTACACGTCCTCGGCGCGGGTGTTCAGCCCCGGCAGCCCGCCGGTGATCAGCGCCTCCCGCATGCCGTGCGGCGCGAACGACAGGTACGTCACCGCGCAGAACCCGCCGAAGCTCTGCCCGAGCACGCTCCACGGCTCCCCGCCGGTCAGCTCGCGGCGGATCAGCTCGGCGTCGAGCACGATGCTGTCCGCGCGGAACCGCGCGAGGTACTCAGCCTGTTTCTCCGCTGAGCCGAGCGGCGCCAGCGACCGGGCGCTGATCCGCGACGACCGGCCGGTGCCGCGCTGGTCAAGCAGCAGCACCCGGTAGTCGTCGAGCGCCCGGTCCAGCCACTGCTGCCGGCCGACGGGGCGCTGCGCGGCGAACCCGGGGCCGCCCTGCAGGAACACCAGCCACGGCAGGCCGTCGGGGTCCTTTCCTGTCGCCGTGATCTCCCGGCCGAAGACCTCGATCTCGTCGCCCTCCGGGTCTTCGTGGTCGAGCGGCACGAGGAACGTGTGGTCGGTCAGGACGGTGCCGGGCTGGCTATAGCTGCTCACGAACTCGCACGCTACCGGCTCCACCGGGCGACAGACAGCAGCGCCGTGCCGGCCGTGGCGTCGACGTCGAACCCGGCCGCGGTCGCCGACCAGCCGGGTGTCGCGAACACCGACCCGCCGCCGACCCCGCTGTAGGACGCGCCGTCGACCGACACCTCGCCCGCGCCGCCGGCCGCGGTGACCCGGATCGGGACGCCGCCTGGCACGCTGAGGCGGAACTGGCTCGCGCCGCCCGCGAGCCGCACCGGCACCATGCCGCGCGGTTCCGGCAGCGACAGGTCGATCGCGTCAGAGCCCGCCGTGAAGGTGACCGCGGTGACGTTGCCGCCGCGCAGGTCGGCGACGGTCCGTTCGGTGCCGCCCGCGAAGTCGAGCCGCCAGCTGACGGCCTGGTTGAGCGTCACCGTGACCGGGGTGGTCCCGCTGCTCGCCGACAGCACGGCAACGTCCTTTTGTCCCGAACGGTCCCGGCCGTCTCCCCAGCTCAACGTCACCTGCGAGGGCGCGCCCGCCGGGGTGCTGGCTCGCAGCAGCGTCCCGCCGGTGCCGCCGAGGCTGGCGGTCCGCACGTTCAGCAGGGGAGTGCCCGTGACGACCTCGAGGGTGGCGCTCGACCGCCCGCCGGCGGCCAGGCTCGCCGTGTGCGACGGCGAACTGGACGGGATGCCGACCGCCAGCGCCGTGCCGGCGGCGGCCACGACGAGCACGGCGGCGCCGGCCACCACGAGCGTCCGCCGCCCGACAGGGATCACATGCCTCACCCTAACGACCCGAGATGGTCATCGGTAGATTGGCGGCGATGACCGTCGAGGAGGAGTTCACCAGCGTCGCCGCCCAGTTCCGCGGCGAGCTGCTGGCGTACTGCTACCGGATGCTCGGCTCGATCGACGAGGCCGAGGACCTGGTGCAGGAGACGTACCTGCGAGCGTGGCGGTCGTTCGGCGGTTTCGAGGGCCGCGCGTCCGCGCGGACCTGGCTGTACCGGATCGCGACCAACGCGTGCCTGACCGCGCTGGAGCGCCGCGCCAGGCGTCCGCTGCCGGCCGGGCTCGGCGCCCCGGACGAGGATCCGGCCGCGCCGCTGGTGGCCGGGCCCGAGG
>NZ_JBARCR010001031.1:0-3756 GCF_049794275.1 Trebonia sp. | reverse complement strand
GCCCCCGGGACCGCTAGGACCGCGGTTTGCTCGGTGGTTGACGGTTACTGCTACATGAGTAGAGTTAGCGCTCGTGCAGCGTAACAGTCCCGCGCCCGCACAACCGCTGGAGTGAGGCGTAATGGGGATGTTCATCGGATGATCACAACGGCTGTCCCGCGCGCCCCCGGCAAGCTGGCCGCCGAGAACCGCTGGGCCGTGGAGACACACGGTCTCACCAAGCGTTTCGGGGCGAATATTGCCGTGAACAGTGTTGAGCTCCTGGTCCCCCGGGGATCGGCGTTCGGCTACCTCGGCCCCAACGGCGCCGGCAAGACCACGCTCATCCGGGTGCTGCTGGGATTGACCCGCGCTGATGCTGGCACGATGTCCCTGCTCGGATACCCGGTCCCGCAGCATCGCGACGCGGCGCTCGCTCGCGTTGGCGCCATCGTCGACGAACCCCGGTTCCACTGCCATCTCACGGGCAGGCAGAATTTGCGGCTGCTCGCCGCGGCACGCGAACCGGCCGCGCGGGACCGCATCGGGCCGGCACTGGAGCGCGTCGGCCTAGCCCACCGCGCCGACGACCGGGTCTTCGAGTACTCGATGGGGATGCGCCAGCGGCTGGGGGTCGCCGCGTGCCTGCTGGGAGACCCACAGCTGCTCCTTCTGGACGAGCCGATGAACGGGCTCGACCCGGCCGGAATGGCTGCGATGCGTGACATGATCCTTTCGATGGTGGCCGAGGGCCGCACCGTCGTGTTGTCCTCCCACCTCCTCGACGAGGTGGAGCGGACCTGTGACGCTGTCGCCATCGTGGATCACGGCAGCATCATCCAGCAGGGACCGATCTCCGAGCTGCTGGCGGGGGCGCCGCTCGCGCTTCAGGTCGAATGCTCCGAACCCGGCCGGGCCTGCGCCCTGCTCGCGGGCATCACCCTCGGTGCCCGCGTCGAGGCCGTGCCATCGGTGCTGGGACTGGAGATCACGCTGCCCGCGGGCACGGGTCGCGACGTGATCGCCGAGATCAACCGCGTTCTCGTCGCAGGCGGAACTTCTGTCTACCGGCTCCAGCCGGTCCAGACCTCGCTCGAATCGTGGTTCCTGCGAGTCACGAGCAGAGTAGGAGATCCGGAATGACAACCCTGCCCGCCCGCGGCGCAGACCAGGCACTCCAGATGGCGCCCGCCGGTCACTCCCGCGACCGCCGGGGATCTCCGATTCCTACCGCCGGCATGATCGCCACCAGAATCATGGAGCTGCGCAAACGACGCGGCCTCATGATCGCCCTCATCGTGATGAATATCGGTCTCCCGGCAGTCTTCCTCCTCATTCGCCTGCTCGCCCATGCGTTCGCACCGTACGCCAACCCACCCGCTGGCGGCTCCATGATCTTCGTGGTGCTGGCCGCCGGCTTCCTGCCCACCTTCGGCTTCATCGTCGCCACCACGGCGGGCTGCACGGCGGGATCGCGTGACCTCACCGAAGGAATGTTCCGGCACCTGGTCGTCACCGGCCGGTCCCGGCTGGCGCTGTACCTAGCCAGGATCCCCGCCGGATTGGCGATCGTCGTGCCGCTGGTCGCGATCGGCTACACGATCGTCTGCGCGGTATGTGTCTTTGCCGCCCCGGCCTTTATCGATGACTCGAACGTGAACATACCTCCCGGTCTGTCCCGCGCCGGCTTCGAGCACTGGGCCCGGGACCACGCCGAGCCGATCATCTGCTCTCTCGGCAACGGGCCGGTTCCGGGGAATGTCGCGTGCCCCGGCCCGCCTCCCTGGTCGAAGTCAGCGGTCACTCCCGGCCAGGCAGCGCCCGCCGCGGTGGAAGCCCTGGCCATCAAGATCGCCAAGAACGACTACCCCGGCTACACCGCGATTTCCCGCTACCCGCCGAACTCGCTCATGATCGAGGCCGGGCTGTGGATCGAGCTTCAGGCGGCCGTCGTATTCATCGTCGGACTCGGGCTCGCCTCGCTCATGGGGCAGCGAACCGTCCCAGTGATCTTGCTGATCGTGTTCCAGATAATCCTGACGCCGATCCTTTCCGCGATCAGCATCCCGCATCTGCAGGACCTGCAACGCTCACTCGTCGGGCTGGCCGTAGCGCACCTGGAACCCTCCGGGCTGCCGATGGCAGCCGCGCTGCCGGGGGTAACCGGGGGCGTCGGGCGCCCCGGCGCCGCGCAGGCACTGCTGCCCGAGTCGGCCACCCAGGCCGTCTGCGTCATCCTCGCCTGGCTGGCATTCTGGACGATCCTCGGCGCATGGCGAATGATGACCAGGGACGCCTGAGAAACCGGGCGAGTCAGCCCAAGGCCATCTGTTCGCCGGAGCCCGATTGCTGGGGGTCTGGCAGGCGCATCATGCGGAACGAGATGAGCAGCCCGGCCAGACCAGCGAGGATGGGTATCAGCAGCGCCACCTGAAGGGCGAGGTGCCTTGCCTGGGTGTTGATCTTGATGATCTCGTCCTGCGTCTTCTGCGGCTGGCCGGCAAGCTGCTTCTCGAGCTGGGTGTTGCTGACGACTTCGGCGTCATGCTCCAGGACCTTGGCCACCTGCTGCTGCTCGGCCCCGGAAAGCACGGTGCTCGACTGGGCCATGCTGGTGAAGCTGACGGACAGCACCGCCAGCAAGATGGCGCCGGCGAACGCCAGCCCGAACGACAGGCCGAACGACCCTCCCGCCGAGTTCACCCCGGCCGCCTCGCTGACGCGTTCCTCCGAGATCGGGGCCAGCGTGTAGTTGTTGAGCTGGGAGACTAGCAGGCCCAGCCCCGATCCGGCGATCATCAACGGCACCACCAGGTACCAGCCTGAAGTCGCCCGGGGCACGATCGGCTCCACGACGACTATCCCGATCGTGAACAGCGCGAACCCCGCCCGGATGAGGCTCGCCGGACGCCGCTTCCCCCCTCTTCTGCCGGCGAGCAGGGCCACCGCGAACATGCTCAGGGAGAGCGGGGCGATGGACAGGCCTGCTCCCATCGCGCTGTACTCGAGCACGATCTGCAGGTAGATCGGCAGCGCGATCATCGTGCCGCCCAGACCGATCTGCTGTAGCAGCTGCCCGGAGACCCCGAACCTGAACAGCTTGGCCTTGAACAGGTCCGGGTCCAGCAACACCGCCTTTCCCGCACGCTTGCGCCGCACCAGCCACCACGCCAGGGCCCCGAGCGAGACCGCCCCGAGCGCCAGCAGCAGGCCTACCGCCTCACCGCCTTCTTGCCACACGAGGATGCCCAGGACGATGCCGCCCATGCCCAGGACGGACAGGACGGCACCCACTACGTCCACGCGCCGCGATCCGGTGTATTCCACGTCATGGATCAGCCTGATGCCCGACAGCACGACCGCGATGATGACGTCCTCAAGCAAAAACGCGATCCGCCACGACAGGTAGGTCGTGATGAACCCTCCGAGCAGCGGGCCGACGGCGGCGGCGATCGCGGCCGCGGCTCCGACCAGCGCATAAGCCTGCCGTTGCGCCGCGCCCTGAAAGTTGCCGTGGATGAGTGACTGCATCGCCGGCAGCAGCAGCGATGCGCCGAGCCCGCCCACGATCGCCCAGAAGACGATGACCGTGGTCAGGCCCTGCGCCAAAGCCATGGCAAGGGCGCCGATCGCGTAGCCGAGCAGGCCCAGCACGTACGCGCGCTTGCGCCCGATCAGATCGCCCACCTTGCTGCCGATCAGGATGAACGCCGCCGACACCAGCGCCTCAAGCGCGATCGCGGACTGAACCCCGCTGACGGTCGTATGCAGATCGTG
>NZ_JBARCR010001030.1:0-2006 GCF_049794275.1 Trebonia sp. | reverse complement strand
TCCAAGCTCGAGCTGCACTACCCGCGGAGCCACCCGTCGCCGATCGAGTGCTGCGGGTCCATCGCGGACTTCAACCGGGCCACCTCGAAGCTCACCGTGTACATGACCACCCAGGCGCCGCACATCATCCGGGCCGCGGTCGCGCTGGTAGCCGAGCTGCCCGAGCACATGATCCGGATCATCTCCCCGGACATCGGCGGCGGTTTCGGCAACAAGGTGCCGGTCTACCCGGGGTACGTCTGCTCGATCCTGGCCTCGATCCTGCTGGAGCGGCCGGTCAAGTGGATCGAGGACAAGTCGGGCAACCTCATCTCCACTGGTTTCGCGCGGGACGTCTATCTCAAGGGCGAGATGGCGCTGCGCCGTGACGGAAAGATCCTCGGCGTCCGGATGCACACCGACGCCGATCACGGCGCCTTCTTCTCCGACGCGCAGCCGAGCAAGTTCAAGATCGGCCTGATGCACTCGGCGTTCGCCGCCTACGACATCCCCGCCGCGCACCTGACGGCGCGCGGCGTGTACACGAACAAGGCGCCGGGCGGCGTGGCGTACCGGTGCTCGTTCCGGGTCACCGAGGCGATGTTCTTCCAGGAGCGCATGGTCCAGGCGGCGGCCGACGACCTGGGGATGGATCAGGCGGCGTTCCGCCGGATGAACTTCGTGCGGGACGACGACTTCCCGCACCGGACGCCGTTCGGCTTCCTCACCGACTCCGGCCAGTACGCCAAGTGCCTGGACGTCGGCCTCAAGGCGATCGACTACGAGAATTTCAGGGCAGAGCAGGCGGCGGCCCGCCAGCGCGGCCGGCTGCTCGGCCTCGGCATCTCCACGATGACCGAGCCGCTCGGCGCGGGCAACAGCCGCGAGTACGACATCCTCGGCATCAAGATGTTCGACTCCGCCGATCTCAAGGTGCACATGACGGGCAAGGCGATCCTCCGCACCGGGGCGAAGTCCCAGGGGCAGGGCCACGAGACGACCTGGGCGCAGATCGTCGCGCACGAGCTGGGTATTCCGGCCGACGACGTGGTCGTCGAGGAAGGCGACACCGACACCGCGCCGTTCGGGATGGGCACTTACGCGTCCAGGTCCACGCCGGTCGCCGGGGCGGCCGTCGCCATGGTGTCCCGCAAGATCCGGGCTAAGGCCCGCAAGCTGGCGGCGCACCTGCTCGAGGTGTCCGAGGAAGACGTCGAGTGGGAGCTCGGCCGGTTCTACGTGCGCAGCTCGCCGGGCCGGGGCGTGACCATCCAGGAATGCGCGATGGCCGCGTACAGCAACATGCCGGACGGCATGGAGCCGGGGCTTGAGAACACCGCGTATTACGACCCGCCGAACCTCACCTGGCCGTTCGCCGTTTACATCGTCACGGTCGAGGTCGACCCGGAGACCGGCGTCTGGGACGTGCTGCGGATGGTCGCCGTCGACGACTGCGGCGTGCGGATCAATCCGATGATCGTCGAGGGCCAGATCATGGGCGGGCTGACCGAGGCCTACGCCATGGCCAACATGCAGTTCATCACCTTCGACGCCGAGGGCAACTGCGTGGGCTCCAACTACATGGACTACCTGCTGCCCACGGCCTGGGAGACGCCCGGCTTCGAGCTGCACAGCGAGGTCGTGACCCCGTGCCCGCACCACCCGATCGGAGCCAAGGGCATCGGCGAGTGCGCCGCGGTGGGCGGCCCGGCCGCCTTCGTCAACGCGGTCATAGACGCGCTGTCCGGCACCGGCGTCCGCAACATCGACATGCCGCTGCTCCCGGACCGGGTGTGGGAGGCGATCACCTACCGCCGTGACGTCTCCGGCGCCCCGCCGATGCGGTCGGACGACTGAGCGGGCGGAGCGAGCATGGAAGGCATGGACGTCCTGGAGGAGATGGGTGAGCTGACCCGGCGCGGGCAGGCGTTCGCGCTCGCGACCGTGGTCTGGCGCCAGCCTCCGTCATCCAGCCAACCCGGCGCGCGCGCGGTCATCACCGCCGACGGCGAGCTGCGCGGCTGGAT
>NZ_JBARCR010001029.1:0-2093 GCF_049794275.1 Trebonia sp. | reverse complement strand
CCGCCGGCGGCGGGCTGAGCCCGGCGCAGTGGGCGGCGCTGGCCTACGCCGACGCGATGACCGTGCACGTGACGGTGCCCGACCAGGTGTTCGACGCGGTGCGGGCGCACTTCGGCGAGCAGGAACTGCTCGAGCTGACCGTCACGGTGGCGGCCTACAACATGGTCTCCCGGGTGCTCGTGGCGCTCCAGGTGTCGCCGGGCGAAGACCCGTTCGGCGCGGCCGTCAGCCCCGGCTGAGAGTTACGATCGTTGACATGGCTGACGGTCTGCTGTTCGTGTACACCGACCCTGGTCCCGTCCCGGCAGCTGAGTTCAACGACTGGTACGACAACGAGCACGGCCCCGCCCGGCTGACCGTGCCCGGCATCACGTCGGGGTCCCGGTTCCACGCGCTCGACGACGCACTGCCGCCGTGGCTCGCCTACTACGAGTTCCGGCAGGGCACGCTGGACAGCCCGGAGTACCGGGCGCTCGCGGACAACGCGTCGGCGCGGGAGAAGTCGATCATGTCGTCGCTGGCGACGCTCGACCGCCGGGTGTACGAGCTGATCAGCGACGACTCGGCGCCCGGCGGCGATGACCCGCCGGGCGAGTCCGACGGGCCTGACGGGCCTGACGTGCTCGCGGGGCCGCCGGTGGTGCTGGCGGTGTCGCTGTCCGTGCCGCCGTCCGCCGAGGCGGACCTCGCGGCGTGGTACGCCGGCGAGCACATCCCGGCGCTGCTCAAGGTGCCCGGCTGGCGGCGGGTCAGGCGCTACCGGCTCCTCGAAGGAGGCGCGCCGACGTACCTCGCGCTGTCCGAGGTCGAGTCGGCGGCGGTATTCGAGCAGCCGGCCTACCAGGCGTCCGTATCGACGCCGCGGCGGAACCGGTTGGTCGAGTTGGCGATCGAGCGGGAACGGCGGCTGTTCGGGCTCCACAAGGCGTTCGGCTAGCCCGTTGCCGTCGCCTGCCCCTCCCGGACGGCTCAGCGTGCCCGCGTCGGAGCCCCGGCCGCGGGATAGTGCTGGCCGCGAGCCTGAACACGATCCCGGTACCCGAGCGCGGCACCTAATGCCCGGCCGCACGGTTCTCCCCATCCCCGCCCACCCCGCAGCCCACACGACTCCCGCCAGCGTGCCCGCAACGGCCGGCCTGAGCACGCCAATTTCATGATCACGAAAGAAAAGTTCGCGCATAGGAGATTTTTCTTTCGTGATCATGCTGGGCGCCGCGGCTGACTGGGCTCATTCATGGTGCTCGGATGCTTTCCAGATCGTCGGGCCCTTCGGGAAGCCGTCGCCGGGCTGGGTGAGCGTGAGCAGGCAGCTCGCCACCGACAGCTCGAACAAGGTGAGCGTGTCATAGTTCGGCCACAGCTCGCCGAAGTCCCCGATGACCTGGGCGCGGACCGTCTCCCAGGTTGCGGTGTCCGTTATCTCCGCCGCCGTTCCCGAGACCGCGAAGCCGTCGTCCTCGCGCGGCGGGGGGAACATCTCGGTATGCAGTGAGTAGCGGCCGTCGCGGCGCAGGTCCCCGCGCTTCGGCCCGGGGAGGATGAGGACGTGCAGCCCGGCCGGGCTGATCACCGGGCACACCGGGTGTACCCGCGGCCCGCCGTCCTTGCGCACCGTGGCGATGAAGCCGAGGCCCATTCCGTGCTGGTAGAACTGGTCGCGGCCGACGTGGGCCAGCGCGGGCTGTTCTTGCTGAAACTCGGTCCAGGTCATCATGGCGGCGACGGTAGCGGGGTATCGCTGACATGTCGTGTCAGCGATGGTCCGTAGGCTGTGCGGTGTGCGCGCCGATCGGCTGGTCTCGCTGGTGCTGCTGCTGCAGGCGCGCGGGCGGCTGCCCGCACGCGCCCTCGCGGCCGAGCTCGAGGTGTCGGTGCGCACCGTGTACCGGGACATCGCGGCGCTGAACACCGCGGGAGTGCCGGTGGTCACCGAGTCGGGCCCGAACGGCGGCTGCTGGCTGCTCGACGGCTACCGCTTCCCGCTGCGCGGGCTGTCCGCCGACGAGGCTTCGGCGCTGCTGGTGCTCGGCGTGCCAGCGGCGGTCGCGGAGCTCGGGCTCGCGGACGCGCTCGCCGCCGCGCAGCGCAAGATC
>NZ_JBARCR010001028.1:0-4919 GCF_049794275.1 Trebonia sp. | reverse complement strand
GGCTCCAGCAGCGCGGCGGCGGGCCGGGTCCGAGTCTTGACCGGCCGTGGCCCAGGAAAGCCGGCCTCGCCGGGCGGAACCCCGGTCGCGGACGCGGTCACTGTGGCCGGCCCGGGCCGGTGACGTCCGGGTCAGCCGTGTCCGCCCTGGTGCCGCCGGTATCAGGCGGCTCGTCGTCCCAGCCGTCGCGTCCGCCGGAGTCGATCAGCCGGCCCAGTACCTGGACCAGGCCGATGGCAAACGCGAAGGCGGCCAGCAGGATCGCGATGAGAACTGCGTCGCTCATGTCAAAACCATTCCGGCTTGAACATGGCGATGCCGAGATAGATGAACACGGCGACCGAGACGGCCAGCAGGATTGCCTGCACTGCATTCATGCGACCTAGCTCCTGAGCAGGAGAAACGTTCCGTGGCGGAACGCTACGCCGCCCGGGCGGGGCTGCCTGGATTCCTAACGGACTCCATGCCGCCCGGCCCTGACTCCAAGCGGTTCCCATATGCCATGCTCGGCATTAGCGGGATATCGCACGGGAGAAGGCGGGGCTCATGACCCGTTACCTGACCAGGGACGCGGCGGCCGTCGCGGCCGCCGTCCTGGGGCCGCTGGCGCTGGCGGCGGTCCTGCTGCCCTGGCGCGGAAGCTGGCCTGCCGCCAACGTGGCGCTGCTGCTGGTCGTGGCGGTCGTCGCGGTCGCGTGCCTGGGAAACCGCCTCGCCGGCGCGCTCGCCGCGCTATCGGCCGCGGTCTGGTTCGACTACTTCTTCACCCGGCCGTACGAACGGCTGACCATCAGCCATCCCGGCGACGTGACCACGTTCGCGCTGCTGCTCGCGGTCGGCGTGGCGGTGTCCCAGATGGCCGCCTGGGCGCGCCGCCTGAAGGCGGTCACCGTTGCCGACGCCGGGTACTTCAACCGCATCGTGGCCAGCGCCGCCCTGACGCAGCAGGCGGGCACCCCCTACGACGTTACCGAGCACGTCCGCAGGCAGCTCATCGACGTGCTCGACCTGAAGGACTGCCGCTTCGAGTACGGGAAGCTGCTCGGCCAGCCACCCCGCCTGGAACCGGACGGCACGGTCACCACCCGCTATGGGCACTTCCCGGTTGACGAGTTCGGTTTCCCGGAGGAGGACGTGGAGCTGCGCACGTTCAGCAACGGCCAGTACACCGGCCGGTTCATGCTGACACCGAAACCCGGCTCCAGGCCATCCCAGCGCGCCCGCCTCGTCGCCGTGGCTCTCGCCGATCTCGCCGGCCACGCCGTCGGGACCAGCCCGGCGCACGCGGCCTAAGCGCCGTCAGACGGAATCGTGCTGCATGGCATGCAGAGCATGCGTTTGTTACTGGATGGGAGGACGTGGCAGCCTGGCTTCGCCCGGCTCGAGGGTGAACGTGCATTCGAGGGAGTACCAGGGCGTTTCGACGCTGGGATCGGTTGGGTGCGGCTCGTCGTGGCGCCCGAAGGCGCCGATCGTCGCTTGGGTGACACCGAACTGGACATCAGTGTCGAGGTGCGGGTCGTCGGGCGCGTACACCTGCGAGATCAACGTCTTGTAGCCCGCTTTGAATATAAGGATGTGCAGGTGCGCCGGCCGGAAAGGGTGGCGGTTCTGGGCCTTGAGCAGGCGCCCCACGACCGTGTTCGTCGGGATGGGGTAACCGGCCATCTTCACCGTCCGGAACCACAAGCGCCCCGCCTCGTCGGTGACCAGCTTCCCGCGCAAGTTCATCCCCGCCTGTTCGGCGTCCTGGTGCTCGTATAGCCCGACCGGCGAGGAATGCCATACGTCGGCCTCAGCCCCTGAGACGGGCGCTCCGTCGCGGTCCTGCACCCGGACGCTGACGAACAGCGCCGGCCCGGGCGTCTCGGAGCGGACAATCGAGCCGCCGTTGTCCACCTGTGGCGAGTGCATCCTCCAGAACGGCCCCAGCAGGGATTGCTGTGTTTCAGTGGCGCCCCGGTCGCCGTTGTTGAGCAGGCAGACCAGCGTCGACACCCCGAGCGAACCGGCCATCAGCACCATCTCGTTGTGCGTGTCGGTCGTGGCCTGGCCCATCTCGTTGAGGATGGCCGTGGCCGACCGGAACTCCTCCTCAGTCAGCCGCACGTCGCGGACGAATGCGTGCAGGTGCCCGACCAGCGACAGCATGATCTCCCGCAGGCGCGGGTCGGTCGTCTGCTCCATAACCGCCAGCACGGCGGGAGTCACGTCTTCGTGCCGTTCAATGATCATCTGGACACCTTCATTCCGGTTCATTCCGGTCGTCTTGCGGCTTCGGTCAGGCTGACCGGGGGTCAGCGGCCGGTGAAGGCAGGCGGGCGTTTTTCCGCGAATGCGCGCTGGCCCTCAAGGTAGTCCGCGGACCGGAAACAGGCCTCGACCATCGCCTGGACCCTGGCCAGGTCCCGCTGTCCATCCGGCCGGCCGATCTCGCGGATGGCGGCCTTGGCCGCGGCGACAGTCAGCGGCGCGTTGCCAGCGATGCTGGCTGCGAGGCTGAGCACGGCCTCGCGCAGGCTGCCGGCTGGGACAACGCGGTTGACCAGGCCCATCTGCAGGGCCTCAGCGGCGGGGAACCGCCGCGCGGAGAACAGGACCTCCGCCGTGCGGGCCGGCCCGATCAGGTTCATCAGGGCCGTCACGCCGGAAACCCCGTAGCCCAGACCCAGCCGGGCCGCTGGAACGCCGAACTGGCTATCGTCCGAGGCGATCCTGATGTCCGCCTGCAGCGCGGTAACCAGCCCGCCGCCTATGCAGAACCCTCGGATCATCGCGATGACCGGCTTGTCAAGGCTCGCCCAGGCATCGTTCGCCGCGGCCCAGGCCTGGTCGTAGCTGGCCCGCGCGGCCGGGGAGGTGCGCTGCTCGCCGAACTCGGAGATGTCGGCGCCCGCCGTGAATGCCTTGTCGCCGGCGCCGGTCATTACGATCACCCGGACGTCGCCGTCGGCATTCAGTGCCCGCAGCACTCCTGGCAGCGCGGCGCGCATGTCGGCCGACAGGGCGTTGTGCTTGCCGGGGTTGTTGAAGGTCACGGTGGCGACGGGGCCGGACACCTCGACGAGCAGTCGGTCGGTGCCCGACTCGTAGCGCGCGGCGGCGCTCGGCGACGATGACGTCATTCCAGTCCTCTCAGATCACTTCCTGTGCCCGGAGCCGGCCGATCTCCGCGGGCGAGTAGCCCAAGCCGGTAAGCACCTCATCGGTGTGGTCGCCGCGATCCGGTGCCGGCGTCCGGACTGTATCTGGTCCACCGGTTATCCGGACAGCGTTGCGGACTATAGCGAGCGGGCCGAGCACCGGGTGCTGCACCGTTTGGGTCATGGCCAGATGCTCGACCTGCGGGTCTGCGAACACCTCGTCCATCCGGTAGACCGGCCCGCACGGCACCCCGGCTTCGTTCAGCGCCGAGACCCAGGCGGCTGTGGTCCGGGTTCGCAGCTGTCCGGCGACCAGTGCGTTGAGTTCGGCCCGGTTCGCTGACCGCTTATCCAGTGAGTCAAAACGCGGGTCGCCGGGCAGCCACGGAAGACCGATCACCGAGCAGAAGGCGCGCAGCAGCCGCCCGTCCGCAGCGCCGATGTTCACGTACCCGTCGGCAGTGGCGAAGCAGCCCATGGGGACGCTTGTGGGGTGGTGATTGCCCGCCTGCCCCGGGACCTGCCTATCGATGGTCCAGCGGGTGGCCTGGAAATCCATCATCGCGATCATCGACTCCAGCAGCGAGGTCTGCACCCACCGCCCGGTTCCCGTCCGGTCCCGGTCGTGCAGCGCGACCAGCACGCCGATCGCGAGGTAAAGGCCCGCCGCCAGGTCAGACACCGGGATCCCGGCACGCGTCGGCCCGGTACCGGGCAGGCCGGTAACGCTCATCAGTCCGCCCATCCCCTGCGCGATCTGGTCGACTCCACCCCGGTCGCCATAAGGTCCGTCCTGGCCGAACCCGGACAGCGAAGCGTAAACCAGCCGCGGATTCCGCGCGTGGACGGTGCCGAAATCGAATCCGAGCCGCTCCTTGACCGGCGGACGCATGTTCTCGACCAGCACGTCGGCCGTGTCGACCAGGCGCAGCAGCACTTCACGACCTGCCAGAGACTTCAGGTTGAGGGACAGGGACCTCTTATTGCGGTGCAGATGCTGGAAATCGCTGGCATGCCGACCGCCTGCAAGGGCGTCCCGCGCTGCCTGGTCGTCGGCCGGCTTGCCGGGCGGCTCTACGCGGATGACGTCCGCCCCCCAGTCGGCCAGCTGGCGAACGCAGGTCGGACCCGCCCGCGCGACGGTCAGGTCAATGACACGGATATCGGCGAGCGGAAGGTCCATGATCATCACGCTCCCCGACAACCGCCGGAAAGGCAACCAGCGCCGCTCGCCGACACCTACCGGAGCCGCGGCCCACCCGAAAGACACCGCGAATATCCGCCGATCTGGGCGCTCTGCTGACGGTGCTGGCCAGCAATCCACTGGGCGCATAACGTGGCTTTCTGCGCGGAAGCCAATGATGTCGGCGGGAACGCTGAGCTGCGCTCCAGACCTTGACCGGATCGCAGACCGACAGCGCAAGCGGACCAGATGCCGCGTGCGCGGCCATTACCGGTATCAGGCCCCCGCCGAATACGCGCACGCCACTGATACCGGCGGGTCAGCCGGCTGGCCCGGCCAGCGCGCCGCAGCAGCGACACGGCGCGTGATGCCTCAGATCGGACGGACGTTCTCCGCCTGCGGTCCCTTCTGCCCCTGGGTCGTGTCGAACTCAACCTTCTGGTTCTCATCCAGCGACCTGTAGCCGGAGCTCGCGATCGCGGAGAAGTGCACGAACACGTCCGCCGTCCCGTCATCGGGGGCGATGAAACCAAAGCCCTTATCGGCGTTGAACCACTTCACTGTTCCTGTTGCCATCAGTCCACGTCCTCTAT
>NZ_JBARCR010001027.1:0-3019 GCF_049794275.1 Trebonia sp. | reverse complement strand
TCGCTGACGACGACGCGTCCTTCCGCCAGGTGCTGAGGGCGATGCTCGCCGGCACCGCGGACCGGCTCATCGAGGCGGCGGACGGCGCCCAGGCACTCGCCGCGGTCGCGGCGGAGGGCGTCGACCTGATCCTTGCCGACCTGCAGATGCCGGGCGTGGACGGGAAGACGCTGCTCGACCGGCTGCCCGCCGGGCTCCCCGCGATCGTCATCACCGGCCACGACGAGCCGGCGCCGCCGCGGGCCGCCGCCCTGCTGCGCAAGGACGAGCTGACCAGGGAACGGCTCGCGTTCACGATCAGGCGCGTCATCAGGGGCACGCGATGAGCGAGGCACCCGGCATGCTGCTCCTCGTGGACGACGACGAGGCCAAGCGCTACGTGCTGGGCACCTGGCTGCGGCGGGCCGGGCATACCGTGATGGAGGTCGGCACCGGGCGGGAAGCGCTCGCCGTGGCGGCCACCGCCGACCTCGTACTGCTTGACGTGAACCTGCCGGACATGAGCGGCTTCGACGTCTGCCGCCAGATCAAGACCGACCCGCGGACGGCCGCGATCCCGGTGATCCAGGTGTCCGCCACCGCCGTCGAGGTCGCGGATCGCGCTCATGGCCTGACCCAGGGCGCCGATGCGTACCTGGTAGAGCCCACGGAACCCGACGAGCTGCTCGCCACGGTGACGGCCGCGCTGCGCTACTACCGTGCCAGGACCCGCGCGGAACGGACAGCCGGCCTGCTCACCGCGCTGGCCAGCGTGACGCTGGACATCAACGCCGCGGAGACCTTCGACGGCCTGGCCGCGGCGGCGGCCGTCGGTGCGGCCAGGATGTTCTCCGTTCCCGTCGTGCTCATGCTGGAGATGCCCGACGGCCAGGTCCGGCGGATGGCGGCCCTGCCAGGAGGCCTGGTACCCGTGCGGCGCGGCGGCCCGCCCGGGATGATGGACCGCATCGTGGAACACGTGCTCGGCCCGGCCAGGAACAGCGGAAGCGTGAACATCGACAGAGACGACTGGCTTGGCATCGTGCCCGACAGCACGCTGCGCGTGGACGTCTGCGTGGCGGTGGCGCGGGTCAGGTCCGGCAGGGCGCCGACGGCGATGGTTGTCGACCGCACGGGCCTGTCCGGCGAGGAGGACCTGCAGATCCTCCGCCAGCTCACGCAGTCGGTCGCGCTCGGCGTCGAAGCCCTGCGTTCGTCCGCGGAAGACCACCTGGTGGCCATGACTCTGCAGCGCAGCTTCCTGCCCGCGGCGCTGCCCGCGATACCGGACCTTGCGATGGCGTTCCGCTACCTGCCGGCCAGCGATCAGGCCGAGGTCGGCGGGGACTTCTACGAGGCGCTGCCCTGGCGGGACGGGGTCCTGATCGCCATCGGCGACGTGCAAGGGCACTCGCTGCACGCCGCGGGGGTGATGGGCGAGCTCAGGCACGCGCTGCGCGCTTTCGCCACAGAAGCGCACTCGCCGGTCGAGATCACCAGCCTGGTCAACGAGGTGCTGCGGCGATACCACCCGGGCATGATGGCCACCTTGTGCCTGGTGCTCGCCAGCCCCGCGACCGGCGAGCTCTCGATCGTCAACTGCGGGCACATGCCGCTGCTGCTCGTGAGCGGCGCCGGCGCGGCCTACGCCGGCGAAGGCGGGCTGATGCTCGGCCTGACCCGCCACGAGCCGCACACCGAGACGGCTGTCCTGCCTGTGGGGGGCACCGCACTGCTGTTCACCGACGGTCTCGTCGAGGATCGCAAGATCTTCCTCGACACCAACCTGGAGATACTGCGCGCCGCCGCGGCGGAGGTCGCGGACGCCGACGTCGAGGCTTTCGCCAACCACGTGATGTCGGTCTTCGGCCCGCGCGAGGACGACGTCGCGATGATCGTGCTGCGCAGAACCGGTTAGGCGGCGCTCATCGCTTCCTGCAGGCTCGGGTAGACCGGCATGATGCGGCCGACGCCGGTCAGCTGGAGCACCCGGCGCACCGAACCGTCCTGGGACACCGCCAGCCACAGCTGGAGATCACGCGCGGCGGCCCGCTCGTAAGCCCGCATGATCGCGTGCACTCCTGACGAGTCGCAAAAGACGGTTGACGTCAGGTCGGCGATCACGATGCCGACGCCGGGCTCGAAGGCCGCGACCAGCTGATCGTGCACCTGATCGCAGTTCGTGACGTCGATCTCGGCAGGCAGGGCCACCACGACGGGCACGCCGCGTGCAGCCTGATCATCCGCCACTCAAACCACTCCCGCTACCTGCAAACTCATGCGTTTCTCTCACGGCAGACTACCGTGTACCCACACGTTAACAGGCGAAATGCGTGCCTGGACATGGGTCGCCAGGCCACCCGAGCGGAAACGGCTGTTCAGGGCTTCCGCGCGACCCCGGCGCAGCCCAGGCCGGGCCCGCGCTGCTCATCCTCCCCCGTGGCGGGGGCTCCGTCGGGACGCCAGTCGCGAACGCGGACCAGGCCGGGTTCCACGAGCTCAAGGCCGCAGAACAGCTCCCGCACCCGGTCGAGCGTGCGGAACTCGGCCCGGCCGAAGGCCCGTGTCATGAACTCTTTCAGCTGGACGGCGCCTGGGCCGCCAAGGTCGAGCAGGTGATGGATGAACACGTAGCTGCCGGACGGCAGCGCGTCGATCAGCTCGCCGGTGAGCCTGGCCGGCTGCTCGTAATCCGTGATCTGGTGCATGACGCCGGACAGCAGCAGCCCGATCGGCCGGCTCCAGTCCAGGTGAGCGCGCACCACGGGATGACCGATGATCCCGGCGGGATCGCGGAGGTCCCCGTCCGCCACGGCCGTCAGCGGGTTCTCCGCGAGCACCGCCTTGGCGTGGCTGAGCACCATCGGATCGTTGTCCACGTAGACCACGCGGGCGGCCGGGTCGACGCGCTGGGCGATCTGATGCACGTTCTCCGCGGTTGGCAACCCGGCGCCGATGTCAAGCAACTGCCTGATCCCGGCGTTCCCCACCAGGTACCGGACCACCCGGCCGAGCAGGGCCCGCTGCCCGCGCACGCCCG
>NZ_JBARCR010001026.1:0-5383 GCF_049794275.1 Trebonia sp. | reverse complement strand
GTATGGCGCCGGCCCCGCGCGGGCGGCGGGACAGGCGTCCAGCTGCCGGGCAGGTCACCGCGCCGCACCGGGGGCCCGGCTGGCTCGGGCGGGATGACCGGCAGGTCATCGACCGTGGGTGCGGGGTCTTCTGTCACAACCGGGAGGTCGAAGACCGTGATGGCGGGGTCCGCGCTCACCGCCGGGAGATCGGCGGACGTGACGTCCGGGTCCGCGGGGCCCGACGGGCCCGACGGGCTCGACGGGCCCGCGGTATGCACGGCCGGGAGCCGGAGATCGGCTACCGTGGCGTCTGATGCGCCTGCGGAGCCCGCGGCCGCGACCGGGACCTCGGCGGCCGTGACGGCAGGACCGGACGGGGGCACCGGGTGCGCGACCCTGGCGACGTGCGCGAACGTGTCGCCCGAGGTGTCGGTGCGGGCCTGGTCGTATTCGCGGATCAGCGGCCGGGCGTCGATGCCGACGGCACTGGCGAGCGCGCGAACGTATCCGCGCACGAAGACGTCGCCGCCGCAGGCGTCGTAGTCATCCTGTTCGATGCACCGGATGACCGTTCCCCTGATCTTGGTGCGCTCGCTGAGCTCGTCCACGGAAAGACCGGCTCGCGACCGCGCCTCGGCTAGCGCTTCGCCAACGCTCACGAAGTCTCCACGACCCATCTAGCTTGATCATTTCGTGACAGGTTAGCCGCCGGTGACCTTGGGCCTAGCCCGATCGCAGGTTTGCCCGCGTTCGCCCTTCTTAACCCAGCTGCCCAGAATCGCCTCATGACCTTGTAAGAAAGCGTGCGCATGGGGAGCTTTTGTTACACAATCACGGGCGCGGGCGCCGCGGGGCTAGTCGCCGTCTTCGGTGCCCCAGCGCAGGTAGCTCGC
The DNA here is from genome assembly GCF_049794275.1 of Trebonia sp. Lineage (NCBI taxonomy): Bacteria > Bacillati > Actinomycetota > Actinomycetes > Streptosporangiales > Treboniaceae > Trebonia > Trebonia sp. The sequence continues at coordinate 4,508 of NZ_JBARCR010001026.1, read as the reverse complement.
CGCGCGGCGGGCCCTGCCCCGCACCTCGCTGAGGTCGCCGGCGGAGTCGCCGACGATCGTGACGTGCCCGATCTTGCGGCCGGGCCGGACCTCTTTGCCGTAGAAGTGCACCTTGACCGCCGGATCCGCCGCCATCACGTGGATGTACCGGTCGTAGATGTCCGGGTCGGTGCCGCCGAGCAAGTTCGCCATCACGGTGAACGGACCTGACAGGGCGCAGGACCCGAGCGGCAGATCGAGGACCGCCCGCAGGTGCTGCTCGAACTGCGACGTCCGCGCGCCGTCGATCGTCCAGTGCCCGCTGTTGTGCGGCCGCATCGCCAGCTCGTTGACGAGCAGTCCGCCTGCCGCCGTCTCGAACAGCTCGACGGCCAGCAGCCCGGTCACGTCGAGCGAGGACGCGATCCGCAGCGCCAGCGCCTGCGCCGCGGCGGCCACCTCCGGGTCGAGCCCAGGCGCGGGGGCGATGACCTCCCGGCAGATGCCGTCCACCTGGACGGTCTGCACAACGGGGTACGCCGCGCCCTGGCCGGACGGGGACCTGGCGACCAGCGCCGCCAGCTCCCGGCGGAACGGGACGAACTCCTCCGCGAGCAGCGCGATGCCGTGCGCCACGACCTCGGCCGCCGCCGCGGGAGACGCGCAGACCCAGACGCCCTTGCCGTCGTACCCGCCGCTCACCGCCTTGAGCACCACCGGCCACGAGCCCGCGGCGAACTCCTCGACGTCCGCGACGGAAGAGACCGCCGCGTACCGCGGGCACGGCACGCCGCGCGACGTCAGCGCGCCGCGCATCGCCAGCTTGTCCTGGGTGTACCGCAGCGCGGCCGAACCCGGCCTGACCAGCACGCCGGCCGACTCCAGCTCCGCCAGGACGCGGCCGGGCACGTGCTCGTGGTCGAAGGTCACGACGTCGCACCGGCCGGCGAACGCCGACACATCCTGCAGCGAAAGATGCGATCCGACGGTCACGTCGGGCGTCACCAGCGCGGCGCTGTCAGCCGGCGCCTCGGCGAGCACACGGAACGTCACGCCGAGCCCGATCGCGGCCTGCGCGGTCATCCGCGCGAGCTGTCCGCCGCCGATCATGCCGACGACCGGCATCCCGCTGCCGGCCTGCCGCGGGATCGGCCCGGCGGGCGCAGCCTCTGGCGCCGCCGACGAGGCCGGCGAAGAGGCAGATGACGAGGCAGAAGGCACCGGTGTAGCCTACGCGGAACCGCCGAATCCTGGGTACAACGTACATACAGGATTCGCCCGCCAGCCACGCCAACGACGGCACCCTCTAGCGAACACAAGCCACTTAACGCCATCATGGCCAACGAAGGCCCCTAAAGCCTCAGGGCTTCTGATTTCACCGCATAAGCGCGAGCTGTGCCAGCTACAGGGAGTACCGATGACCACGGTCAGCGACCCGGAAGTCGAAGTTAGAGAGGGAACGTACGGCGATAAGGTCATCGCCGTCGAGCCAGGGGGAGCGGAGTTCATTCCGCTGAACGAGCGCCACGGGCGCCCGCTGCAGCTTTTCTGGACCTGGACCTCGCCGAACATGGAGTTCGCGACCGTCTTCGTCGGCTTCATCGGCGTGGTCTTCTTCGGCCTCAGCTTCTGGGCGACGTTCCTCGCGATCTTGATCGGCACCACGCTCGGCTCCATTACCCAGGGCATCCTGTCCACCAGCGGCCCGACGTACGGCGTGCCGCAGATGGTGCTGAGCCGCCGCGGGTTCGGCTTCTGGGGCAACATCATGCCCGCCGGAATCAACGCCCTCGTCGCCGGCATCGGATGGTTCGCGGTGAACAGCGTGAGCGGCGCGCTCGCGCTCAACGCGCTGACCCACATGCCCAAGGTGCTGTGCCTGCTGATCGTGGTCATAGTCCAACTCGCGGTGGCCTTCCTCGGGTACAACCTGATCCACGTCTTCGAGCGGTACGCCTTCCCGGTCCTCGTGATCATCTTCGTGATCGCCTCCGCCGTGACGCTGGGGAAGGCGCACCCCGGCGCGGTGCACCACACGATTCCCGGCGCGTTCCTGATCGAGCTGGGAGCGACGTTCGGCTACGCGGTGGGCTGGAACCCCTACGCGTCGGACTACACCCGCTACTTCAAGCCGGACACGAACAAGCGGGCGATCGCGTTCTGGGCCTTCCTCGGCCTGCTGCTGTCCTGCGTGCTGCTGGAGACCGTCGGCGCGGCGGCCGGGACGATCGAAAAGGTCGCGACCAACGCGAACCCGACGGCCGGCTGGACCGGCATCTTCCCCACCTGGCTCGGTGACCTGACGCTCATCGCCATCGTCATCGGCGGCATCGCCGCCAACGCGATCAACATCTACTCCGGGGCGATCTCGTTCAACGCGCTCGGCTTCAAGCTGCCGTTCGCGGCTAGGCGGGCGATCGTCGCGCTCGGCCTCGGCACGATCGGGTTCTTCTTCGGCTGGGCCGGCCTCGGGAACGCGGGCCAGAACTACAACAACTTCCTGCTGATCATCGCCTACTGGATCTCGCCCTGGCTGGCGGTCATGTTCTGCGACATGTACCTGCGCCGCAACCAGGACCGGACGCAAATCGAGCACCTGCTCTTCAACAGGAAGTACACCAACTGGGCGGGCCCGGTGGCGATGGCGGTCGGCGTCGGCGTGTCCATCTGGCTGTTCTCCAACCAGACCAAGTACGTCGGTATCGTCCCTTCGCACTTCCCCTCCACCGGCGACCTGACCTTCGAGGCCGGGTTCGTGCTCACCACCGTGATCTACCTCACGTGGCGGCTGGTCGCGGACCGCCGCACCCGCTCGGTGGCAGCGGTTCCGGCCCCTGCGCATCAGGCGTAACGGAACGTTCATCGCCATTCCTCGCATCGAGGCTAAAAGGGTCGACTACGTTAGATGCGCAGCATGACGAAAGGGGACCGCGCGCATGGGCCGACCACTTGCCGACCTGCACGACCATGTCCGGCAGCACGGTCCGGAACTCGTCAAGTTCGGCATAGTCGGCGGCCTCGGCACCATCATTGACCTGGGCGGCGCGGCGGTGCTGCACAGCGTCTATCACGTGGGACCGCTTGAGTCCAAGGCGCTCTCCATCACCGCCGCGACTATCTTCACCTACCTCGGCAGCCGGTTCTGGACCTTCAGGCACCGGGACAACCAGCCGGTACACCGCGAGGCGCTGCTGTTCGTCGCGCTGAACGTGGTCGGCTTGATCCTCGCCGAGCTGGTGATCGCGGGCATCACCTACGGGCTCGGCCTCAAGGGCCCGCTCGCCTACAACGCGGCCAGCTTCATCGGCACCGGCCTCGGCACCGTCTTCCGCTGGTACGCGTACCGCAAATGGATCTTCCTCGCCCCCGCGCAGCAGCCGCACCCGCAGTCCCAGGCAGCGTTCGCGGCGGGCGCTGGCGCCGCCAGGGCCGCCGACCAGGACTTCCCGCACTACGCGCCCTGGGAGCTGGATCCTGCGTACCTGGACCCGGGCTACTCCGGACGGCCGGGCGGGCACCCCCGTCCGGTGCTACTGCACAATCAAAACCCGGTCATTCCGAACGGGCGCGTAGTGGCTCCCCTGCTCACCGCTCCTGTCCCGGCGGGCTATTCCGTCCGCCCGGCCCCTGCCGGACCCGTCCCAGCCGTCCCGGCCGGGTCGAGGGCCCCGAGCGCCCCGCGCGCCCCGGGCCGGCACCGCAAGCGCTAAGCCGCTATGCCGCTACGTCCGGCTAGGCCGCTACGTCCGGCTAGGCCGGGCCGGCGCGGGTCTTGCCGCGATCCCGGTCGCCTGGCGGGTTCGTGGGCAGGAACACCACGAACACCGGGGGCTTGCGGCGGGCGAGTACGATCCGGCCGCCGTCCGCGGCGGCCATGGTGCGGGCCAGCGCCAGGCCGAGGCCGGTGCCCTCAGGCCGGCCGCTGACGCTGCGCTCGAAGATGCGGGACACGAGCTCCGCGGGCACCCCTTCGCCCTCGTCCTCGACCTCGATCACCACCGAACGCTCCGCTTGCGTCCGCCGGATCGTCACCGTGCCCTTGCCGTGCATGAGGGCGTTGTCCAGCAGCGTCGCGATCACCTGGGCCAGCCCGCCGGGAGTCACCCACGCCTGCAGCCGCGACTCGCCGACGAGGACGATCTTGCGGCCCGCCCGGCGGAACGCCGGCGCCCACTCCGTGATCTGCTGCAGCACGATCTTGTCCACGCTGATGAGCGCCGCGGAGCCGGCGGCCCGGCGCCCCGGGCTGAGCAGCTGGGTGACGACTTCGGCGAGGCGCTCGGCCTGGTGGAGCGCGGCGGTGCCCTCTTCCCTGACGACCTCCGGCTCGTCGGCCGACGCGATCATCTCCTCGAGGCGCATGGACAGCGCGGTCAGCGGCGTGCGCAGCTGATGCGAGGCGTCGATCGCCAGCTCGCGGTCGGCGGTCAGCAGGCTGGTGACCCGGCGGGCCGCGCTGTCCAGGCCGTCGGCCACCTGGTCGAGTTCGGCCACGCCGTACCGGCGGCCCACCGGGCGCGGGTCACCGG
>NZ_JBARCR010001025.1:0-1728 GCF_049794275.1 Trebonia sp. | reverse complement strand
ACGCGGGCGACGTCTGCCGGGCCGCCGGGCCCGGCCTCGTCGAGCTGGACGGCGGGGTGTCTCGCTGCGCCCGTGCGCGCGAACTTCGTGGCCGGCTCCAGGCGCCGCCTGATGGCTGAGGACGGCGAGGCGCCGGTTCTCGAGGCAGCTGGCCTGCGCAAGCAATTCGGCCAGTTCGTCGCCGTCGACGACGTCTCCTTCGTCCTCCGCCGCGGCCGGTCGCTGGCCATCGTCGGGGAGTCGGGTTCGGGCAAGACCACGATCGCGCGGATGATCACCGGCCTCGAGCGGCCCACCGGCGGAACCATCACCGCCTGCGGGCACGACCGGTCCCGGCCGCCCCGATCCGCCCGCGAGCGGCGCCGGCGCGGCCGTGAGGTGCAGATCGTGTTCCAGGACCCCTACACCAGCCTCGACCCCCGCCAGAACGCCGAGGCCGCCATCGACGAGGTGCTGCGGCTGCACCACGGCTGGCCCGCCGAGCGCCGGCGCGCCCGGATCACCGAACTCACCGGCCTGGTCGGCCTCGACGAACGGCAGTCACGGGCGCTGCCCCGGTCGCTGTCGGGCGGCCAGCGGCAGCGAGTCGCGATCGCCCGCGCCCTCGCGGCGCAGCCCGCCGTCCTGATCCTCGATGAGTCGGTCTCCGCGCTGGACATGTCGATCCAGGCCCAGGTCCTGAACCTGCTGGCCGACATCCGCGACGAGACCCAGGTCTCCTACCTCCTGATCAGCCACGACCTGGCCGTCGTGCGCCAGCTCACCGACGAGACGCTCGTCCTGCACCGCGGGACCGTGGTCGAACGCGGCCCCACCGCCCGGGTACTCGACCATCCCGGACACCCCTACACCCAGCGCCTGCGCGCCAGCGTCCCGCGGCCAGGCTGGAAACCGATGCGCAGGCGCGTTGAACCCTCCTCCGCCGACAGATAGGAATACGCCAGCAGCATCACCGGGTCATACCGCCATAAATGCTATTTTACTCGAAAAAGTACTTCAATGAGTTCTGCAATATGCTCTTGACCTGATTCACGGCCCGCCCGATCCTGGAACGGCGGGCAATTTCTACGGGAGGCCGCCGGGCATTGGGCGACAGCGAGATGCGCCAGCGAACTGGGCCATCGCATGGTGCAGGCGGGCCGGTGTTCGACCTTTTCACGGGGAAGCTTCGCCGCCCCCTGCTCCGGCCCGGGACGGTGCGTCGGTCGTCGCTTATCGAACGGCTCGCGCGGTGTGCGCGTCGTCCGATCGTCTCGGTGGTCGCACCGGCCGGCTACGGGAAGACGACCGTCCTGGCCCAGTGGGCCGAGCGCAACGGCCAGGCCTTCGCCTGGGTGTCGGTCGACGAAACGGACAACGATCCGAAGGTCCTGCTCACCTATGTCGCGAAGGCGCTCGATGCGGTGGAGCCGGTCGGCGAGCGGGTATTCGATGCCCTCGCTTCGCCCGGCAGCTCAGTGCCCGGCTCGGTTATCCCGCGGCTCGGCTCGGCTTTCTCATCGATGGCCTCGCCCGTGGCGCTTGTCCTGGACGACGTGCACGTGCTGCACAACTCCGAATGCCGGGCCGCACTGTCCGTGCTGGCCGATCATGTGCCGGGCGGTTCCCGGCTGGTGCTCGCCGGCCGGGTCGAGCCGCCGCTGCGGATCGCGCGGCTGCGCGCCGAGGGCAAGGTCCTAGAGGTCGGGCCGGGTGACCTGTCGCTCACTCGCGAGGAGGCGTTCTCGC
>NZ_JBARCR010001024.1:0-4522 GCF_049794275.1 Trebonia sp. | reverse complement strand
GGCCAGGCCTCCGCGGCGCCGCCAGGGACGCCAGGCTGACCGGGCGGTGCGGCTAAACTTGACCTTCTGCACGGGAAATTCCCTGGTGGAAGGCGGTACATGTGCCTGGCGGGTTTGACACCGTTCTGGTCGTTGACTTCGGCGCGCAGTACGCCCAGCTGATCGCCCGCCGGGTACGCGAGTGCCACGTCTACTCGGAGATCGTCCCGTCCACGATGCCGGTCGCAGAGATGCTGGCGCGGCAGCCGAAGGCGATCATCCTGTCCGGGGGACCCGCGTCGGTCTACGCGCCGGGCGCGCCGGCCGCGCCGGCCGGGCTGTTCGACGCCGGCGTGCCGGTGCTCGGTATCTGCTACGGGCACCAGGTGCTGGTCAGGGAGCTGGGCGGAACCGTCGAGCGCACCGGCGCCGCCGAGTACGGCGGGACGCCGGTGCGGGTGACCGCCGGCGGCGGCCGGCTGCTCGCCGGGCTCGGCGACGGGTTCGGTGTCTGGATGTCGCACGGCGACACGTCCACGGTCGCGCCGCCGGGATTCACGGTGACCGCGCACACCGCGGCGACCCCCGCCGCGGCGGTCGAGGCGGCGGACCGCGGGCTTTACGGGGTCCAGTTCCATCCCGAGGTCATGCACACCGAGCACGGGATCACGATCTTGCGCCGCTTCCTCGAGGCGGCGGGGTGCCGGCCCACGTGGACGATGGTGAACATCGTCGAGGAGCAGACCGGGCGGATCAGGGAGCAGGTAGGCGGCGGGCGGGCGATCGCCGGGCTGTCTGGCGGGGTGGACTCCGCGGTCGCCGCGGCGCTGGTGCAGCGCGCCATCGGGGAGCGCCTGACGTGCGTTTTCGTCGACCACGGGCTGCTGCGCAAAGGCGAGGCGGAACAGGTCGAGCAGGATTTCGTGGCGGCGACGGGGGTCAGCCTGCGGGTGGTGGACGCCTCCGCGGCGTTCCTCGGGGCGCTGCGCGGTGTCACCGATCCCGAGACCAAGCGCAAGATCATCGGTCGGGAGTTCATCAGGGCCTTCGAGCGCGCCGCCAGGGAGATCACCGCCGAGGCCGGCGCGCACGGCGAATCCACCGAGTTCCTCGTGCAGGGCACGCTCTACCCGGACGTGGTCGAGTCCGGCGGCGGCGCCGGCGCCGCGAACATCAAGTCGCACCACAACGTGGGCGGTCTGCCGGACGACCTGAAGTTCCGGCTGGTTGAGCCGCTGCGCGCGCTGTTCAAAGACGAGGTGCGGCGGGTCGGCGAGGAGCTCGGGCTGCCGCCGGAGATCGTGTGGCGCCAGCCGTTCCCAGGTCCGGGCCTGGGCATCAGGATCATCGGCGAGGTGACCGCGCCGCGGCTGGAGATCCTGCGCGAGGCGGACGCGATCGCGCGGGCCGAGCTGACCGCGGCGGGACTGGACACGACCGTCTGGCAGTGCCCGGTGGTGCTGCTCGCCGACGTGCGCTCCGTCGGCGTCCAGGGCGACGGCAGAACCTACGGGCACCCGGTCGTGCTGCGTCCGGTAACCAGCGAGGACGCGATGACCGCGGACTGGGCCAGGCTGCCGAACGACCTGCTGGCCCGGATCTCGACGCGGATCACGAACGAGGTGCCTGAGGTGAACCGGGTGGTCCTGGACATCACGAGCAAGCCGCCTGGCACGATCGAGTGGGAGTAGCCACGGATTGGCTGGCGAGATGCCACGGTCCGTGTTGACGGGGTACGGACTGGCTACTAGTGTTCGGCATTAGCACTCACTGGTGTAGAGTGCTAATGCGACGAGGCAGGTCTGACACCCGCGACGGCAGGCCAACCCTGGTCGTCCATCGCAAGCAACTCACACAGTTACCCTTTCCGGAGGGGGAGGTCAGATCGTGACGACCGCCACCAAGGTTGTTCTCAAACCACTCGAGGACCGGATCGTGGTCAAGCCGCTTGAGGCGGAGCAGACCACGGCATCCGGACTTGTCATCCCGGACACCGCGAAGGAGAAGCCCCAGGAGGGCGAAGTCCTCGCGGTCGGTCCCGGCCGCTTCGACGACGCGGGCGCCAAGCGCGTGCCCGTCGACGTGAAGGTCGGGGACGTGGTCCTGTACAGCAAGTACGGCGGCACGGAAGTGAAGTACTCGGGCGAAGAGTACCTGGTGCTCTCGGCCCGCGACGTGCTCGCGATTATCGAAAAGTAGTCACGCGCCGGCACGTGGCCTCCGGCGGCCTCCCCGTCACGAACGGTGCGGGCGGCGGGAGGCGCGTCCGGCGTGCCAGTGCCCGCCTGATCCAACCGTAGGTTGAGGTAAGTCAATGCCCAAGATCCTCCAGTTCGACGAGGACGCCCGCCGCAGCCTTGAGCGCGGCGTGGACCGGCTCGCCGACACCGTAAAGGTGACGCTCGGCCCCCGCGGCCGCAACGTCGTCATCGACAAGAAGTGGGGCGCACCCACCATCACCAACGACGGCGTGACCGTCGCCAAGGAGATCGAGCTCGAGAACCCGTACGAGAACCTCGGGGCTCAGCTCGCCAAGGAAGTCGCCACCAAGACCAACGACATCGCCGGCGACGGCACCACTACGGCGACCGTGCTCGCGCAGGCCATGGTGCACCTCGGGCTCCGCTCGGTGGCGGCCGGCGCCAACCCGATGGACCTCAAGCGCGGCATCGACGCGGCCGCCGCTGAGGTCTCTGACCGGCTGCTCAAGTCCGCCCGCGAGGTGGAGGAGCAGCAGGAGATCGCGCACGTCGCGACCATCTCCGCACAGGACCCGAAGATCGGCGAGCTCATCGCCGAGGCGTTCGCGAAGGTCGGCAAGGACGGTGTGGTCACCGTTGAGGAGTCCCCGACGATGGGCCTTGAGCTGGAGTTCACTGAGGGCCTCCAGTTCGACAAGGGCTACATCTCGCAGTACTTCATCACCGACCAGGACCGCCTTGAGGCCGTGCTCGACGACGCCTACGTTCTGGTCAACCAGGGCAAGATCTCCTCGATGGCGGAGTTCCTGCCGCTGCTTGAGAAGGTCGCGCAGACCAAGAAGCCGCTGCTGGTGATCGCCGAGGACGTGGAGGGCGAGGCGCTCGCCACGATCGTCGTCAACAAGATCCGCGGGCTGCTGAACATCGTCGCGGTGAAGGCGCCGGGCTTCGGCGACCGCCGCAAGGCCATGCTCGCCGACATCGCGACGCTCACCGGCGCGACCGTCATCAGCGACGACCTCGGCATCAAGCTCGAGTCCGTCGGCCTGGACACGCTGGGCCGGGCCCGTCGCGTCGTAGTCACCAAGGACACCACCACCGTCACCGACGGTGCGGGTGACAAGTCCGCGATCGAGGAGCGGATCCGGCAGATCCGCACCGAGATCGAGGACACCGACTCCGACTGGGACCGCGAGAAGCTGCAGGAGCGGCTGGCCAAGCTGTCCGGCGGCGTCGCGGTGCTGCGCGTCGGCGCGGCCACCGAGGTCGAGGTCAAGGAGAAGAAGCACCGCGTCGAGGACGCCGTGTCCGCTACCAGGGCTGCCATCGAGGAAGGCATCGTCGCCGGCGGCGGCAGCGCGCTCGTGCACCTCGCGGCGGAGCTTGACGACCTCGGCAGGACCGGGGACGAAGCGACCGGCGTCGGCGTGGTCCGCAAGGCGCTGTCCGAGCCGGCCCGCTGGATCGCGCTGAACGCGGGCCAGGAGGGCTCGGTCGTGGTGGCGAAGATGGCGACGCTGCCCGTCGGGCACGGCTACAACGCCGCCACCGGCGAGTACGGCGACCTGGTAGCGCAGGGTGTTCTCGACCCGGTCAAGGTCACCAGGTCCGCCGTGCAGAACGCCGCGTCCATCGCCGGCATGCTGCTGACGACCGAGACGCTGGTCGTCGAGAAGCCCGAAGAGGAGGCGTCGGACGCGGACGCCCACGGGCACTCGCACGGCCACGCGCACTAGGAATTAGCCGCGCGGGTTCGCCTCTCACGCGGGGGCCACGGGAAACCGTGGCCCCCGCGTTGGCGTTCAGGCCCACATCGGCAGCGCATCCGGCGGCAGCGGCACGGTGAACGCGTTCAGCAGGAACGAGATCAGTGTGTAGTACCCGCACAGCGACACCAGCTCCACCATCCCGGCGTCGCCGAGAAGGCGGTGCGCCGCATCGTACGTCTCCTGGTCCACGCGGCCGGCGTCACCGAGCTGGCGGGCCACCAGGTACACGGCCCGTTCATCGTCGGACTCGAACGGCGGATCCTCGCCGCGCCCGATCGCGTCCACCACCGCGCCGGCGACGCCGTGTTCGCGCGCCATCGGCGCGTGCGCCCACCACTCGTACTCCGCCTGCCACCGCGCGCCGATCGTGATGATGGCGATCTCGGACAGCCGCCGCTCGATGGATGTGCCGAACCGGAGCGTCGCGCCGAGCGAGGACAGCCGCCGCCCGGCGCCAGGCGCCGTGACGAACGCGTTGAACGGCCCGGCCAGGCCGCCCTCGGGGGCCACGACCACGTCCCCACGGCCATCGACGATCCCGTCCCACAGCTGCTGGCCCTCGGGCCCCAGCTC
>NZ_JBARCR010001023.1:0-3137 GCF_049794275.1 Trebonia sp. | reverse complement strand
CTCAGGCGCCGCTCCGGCGCCTGAGCTCACCACGCGGACCGCAATTCCATCCCAAACCGCTCGCCTCCCACCCCGAATTCCATGATCACGAAAGAAAAGTATGCGTATAGGAAACTTTTCTTTCGTGATCATGAAAAGCAGCATGATCATGAAGGCTTTGGGTCGCCATCGCTGCGACCCATATTGTCCGAGAACCACCTGAGTACACTGAAGCTGTGATCACAGGCCGACTACGGCTGGCGTTTGCTTGCGTATCCATTCTGCTGATAGGCGCAGCCACCGGTTGCAGCGGGTCGCCGGCACCACCCGGGTCAGGAGCAAGCTCCCCCGCAGGCGGCCAGCCCGCCAGCGCACAGTCCAGCGCGGCGCCGGCATGGGGAGCGGCGACACACCTCGACCGCAGCCAAGGCGGCGAAGACCCGACATCAGTGTCCTGTCCATCCGCGAGCTTCTGCATGGCCGTGCTCGGCTCGGGCTACGCGGCTACGTTCGACGGAACCACGTGGAGCCAGCCCACCGGGCTATCTTCCTCTGCCGGTCAGCCCGATTCCGTATCGTGCCCGACCGCCAGCTTCTGCATGGCCGTGGACGCGCAAGACGCATCCACCTTCCTGTTCAACGGCAGCGCGTGGAGTTCCGCTCCGCGCATTAGCGATCCTGTCCCGGGCACCCAGACAGGCATGGCATCGGTATCGTGCTCGTCACCGAGCTTCTGTGCCGCCGTTGACAACGGCTCCAACGCGTTCACGTTCAACGGGACCTCCTGGAGCCCCGCCACGGCCATCGATCCCGGCAACCAGCTGAGCACCGTGTCTTGTCCGAGCGCCCGCTTCTGCGCCGCCGTCGACTACGGCCCGGACGTGGTCATCTTCAATGGCACCTCCTGGAGCAAACCATCCGCCATCGACCCGGGCACCTACCTGCAGGCAGTGTCGTGCGCGTCGGCCAGCTTCTGCGTTGCCATTGATCGCAAGGGGAACGCGCTCACGTTCAACGGCAGCACCTGGAGCGCGCCCGTCAACGCCGATCCGAACGGTCTCACTATGGGGGAGGGCGGCATCTCCTGGCCGGTGGTGTCCTGCCCGGCCAGCGACTTCTGCGCCGCCGTCGACGGCGCCAGCGGCAACGTGGTCACCTTCGACGGCAGCGCCTGGAGCGCGCCCGTCAACATCGACTCGAAGGCCGCTAACTCTGTCAGCGGGCCCGTCCTCATATTCCTTATGTCGGTGTCCTGCCGTTCCGCCGCGTTCTGCGTGACCGGCGACACCATCGGGAATACGTTCGTCCGAAGCTAATGGAAAAGCATAATTCCCCGCCGTTGCGAACGGCAGCGAATAGCCGGGCCCGCGGCGAGTCACCACGGGCCCGTTACGGATAAAAGCTGGAATTACAACGAAGCGAAGGCGTCTTCCAGGATGTCCAGGCCCTCCTCGAGGAGTTCTTCGCCGATTACGAGCGGCGGCAGGAACCGCAGCACATTGCCGAACGTCCCGCACGTGAGCACGACCAGTCCCGCCCGGTGGCAGACGCCGGCGACCGCGGCGGTCGAGGCCGGGTCCGGCTCCAGCGTCCCTGGCCGGGTCAGCTCCACCGCGACCATCGCGCCCCGGCCGCGGACGTCGGCGATCACGGGGTAGGTCTCGGCCAGCTTGCGCAGCCGGGGGAGCATGATGTCGCCGATCCGCCGTGCCCGCGCGGACAGGTCCAGCGACTCCATCGTCTCGATCGCGCCGAGCGCGGCGGCGCAGGCGACCGGGTTGCCGCCGTAGGTGCCGCCGAGACCGCCGGGGTGCACGGCGTCCATGATCTCCGCCCGGCCGGTGACGGCGGCGAGCGGCAGGCCGCCTGCGATGCCCTTGGCGGTCGTGACCAGGTCCGGCACGACTCCCTCGTGCGAGGACGCGAACCAGTCGCCGGTCCGGCAGAACCCGGACTGGATCTCGTCCGCGATGAACACGATCCCGTGGTCCGCGCAGAAGTCGGCCAGCCCGCGCAGGAACCCGTCGGGCGGCACGATGAACCCGCCCTCGCCCTGGATCGGCTCGATGATCACCGCGGCCACGTTGGACTCGCCGACCTGGGTGTGGATCAGCGACTTCACCACGGACAGCGCCTCGGCGCGGCACGCGTCCGGTCCGTCAGGCCAGCGCAGCGGATAGGCCATCGGCACCCGGTAGATCTCCCCGGCGAACGGGCCGAACCCCTGCTTGTACGGCATGTTCTTGGCGGTCAGCGCCATGGTGAGGTTCGTCCGGCCGTGATAGGCGTGATCGAACGCCACCACCGCCTGGCGGCCGGTGTAGTGCCTGGCGATCTTGACCGCGTTCTCCACGGCCTCGGCGCCGGAGTTGAACAGCGCCGACCGCTTCTCGTGCTCGCCAGGCGTCAGCCGGGCCAGCTGTTCGCAGACTTCGACGTAGCCCTCGTACGGCGTCACCATGAAGCAGGTGTGGGTGAACTGCGCCACCTGCGCGGACACCCGGGACACCACGTCGGGCGCGGCGTTGCCCACCGACACGACCGCGATGCCCGCGCCGAAGTCGATCAGCGAGTTGCCGTCGGCGTCGAGCAGCACGCCGCCGCCGGCCGCGGTGATGAACACCGGCAGCGTAGTCGAGACGCCCCGGGCGACGACCCCCAGGCGGCGCTCGAACAGGGCGCGCGAGGCCGGACCGGGGATCTCGGTGACAAGGTTGCGTCGCTGCGGCAGCTCAGGGCCGCCGTGGGGAACTTGAAGCATGTTCGGACGATAACATCCGGACATGCCTGATCAACATGCCGGAACTTCCGGGAGCCTGTTCGGGGGGGTATTCGCGCGCGGCAGCGCGATCATCGACGACAGGGCGTGGCTGCAGGCCATGCTCGACGCGGAAGCGGGCCTGGCCAGGGCCCTGGAACGCGCCGGGCTCGCACCCGCGGGAGCGGGCGAGGCGGTCACCAGGGCGGCGCGGGCGAACGACTTCGACATCGCGGAGCTCGGCGAGCTGTCCGCGCTGACAGGTAACCCCGTCCCCGGACTGGCCAGGGCGCTGGCCGTCAAGGTCGGCGGCCAGCGGGGCCGGGCGGTGCACCGGGGCGCGACCAGCCAGGACATCCTCGACACGGCGGCGATGCTGCTGGCCCGCACGGCCATCGAC
>NZ_JBARCR010001022.1:0-2440 GCF_049794275.1 Trebonia sp. | reverse complement strand
CGACGACCGCGGCGATCTGGGACAGGCTAGTGATGTTCTCGCCGAAGAAGATCACCCCGCCGGCTTCCCCGGCGCTGATCTGGTCGAGCAGGCTCGCCGGCGGGGTGAGGCCCGGGTAGGAGAAGATCACGCGCTGTCCGGCTAGCTGTGCCGGGGTCAGCTTGACCGGTTTGCTTTCCGGCGCGGCCTGAGCGGTGCGGCTCAGTCCGAGACCACCGATGACCGCACCTGCCCCCACCGCCAATGCGCCGCGCCTCGTGATCGCCGTTTCGGGGATGCCCATCGCGCCGTGTCCTCCCGTTGTCGGATTGGTAGTAACTTACTACTGAAAAGTTGGCGAGATGTGTAAATTTGTAACTACTACAGCGACAGTCGTCAAGGGGTTCCGTGCGCCTGCTGCCGTGACCGTGACCAGCGGTCAGCACGCCCGCCATCCGCTGGCAGCACCGGACGGTTGCCGCGCGGCTGGCGTCGTGGCGCGCTAAGCCACGTAGTGCAGCTTGAGCTCGTCGGTGTGGCCGGACCACCTCAGGTGCAGTGTCCAGCAGCCGGGCGCCGGCAGGTCGATGGTCGACGGCCCCGGGCCACCCGGCACGGATACGGTCGCCGTGCGCGTGCTGCCCGCGAGCGTGGCAGTGATGACCATCGGATTCGGCGCGGTGAGCGGGATTCTGGGGAGGACCTGGCCGGTGCTGACCTTCCTGCCGCCTTGGCCAGCAAGCCGTCGGCGGCCGCCCTGCCGGCCTGCTCGATCTTCATCGCCTCCCAGGTAATCGGCAAGTTCCCTCATCACGGCTGAGGGTTCTTCACAGGAACTCACGGGCTTCAACGCCCCCGGGTAGCTCGGGAACCTGGCCGGGTTCATCGGGTGCTGGCGGGCGCGCCGGGCCGCTGACTGGTCTTGCGATCGCGTTTGCCCGGGAGGAGTATCGCCAGGAGAAAGCCCGGCCGCCGGTGCTGGTCGGCTGGCATCAGCGTCCGGGATCACGTTGTATCAGGGGGGATCATGGCGCTGTCAGCCTCGTACTGGGCCGCCGACCGCTCGCAGCCTGTGCTGGGCCTGACCGTCGGGGACGCTTTGCGCGACGCGGCGGCGGAGGCGCCGGACACCACGGCGCTGGTAGAGGGTGCGGTGGACCCGGCGGCCCGGCGGCGCTGGAGCTACGCCGGGCTGCTGGAGGCCTCAGAGCGCGCGGCCTGCGCGCTGCTGGGCCGCTTCACCCCTGGCGACCGGGTCGCGGTGTGGGCCAATAACATTCCCGAGTGGGTGATCCTCGAGCTGGCCGCCGGCCTGGCCGGGATCACGATCGTGACCGTCAACCCCGCCCTGCGGCCGCAGGAGCTGGCCTACGTGCTGGGCCAGTCGCAGGCCGACGGCATTTTCCTGGTCCCTGCCTACCGGGCAAGCCCGATGGCCGAGATGGTGCAGCAGGTGCGCGGCGCCCTGCCCGCGCTGCGGGAGGCGGTCTCGTTTGAGGACTGGGAGGCGTTCTGCGCCGAGGCCGCGGCGGACCGGACGCTGCCGGCGGTGAGCCCGGACGCCCCGGCGCAGATCCAGTACACCTCCGGCACGACCGGCTTCCCCAAGGGCGCCGTGCTCCACCACCGCGGGATCGTCAACAACGCGCGGCTTTACACCGCCCGCCTGGGCCTTGGGCGCGGCAACGTCTACCTCAGCGGCATGCCGCTGTTCCACACCGCCGGGTGCGTGATGTCCGTGCTCGGCGCCGTCGCCACCCGCGGGACGCTGATCCTCCCGCCGTACTTCGACCCCGGCCTCATGCTCGAGCTCATCGCCGCCGAACGGCCCCAGACCCTGCTCGGCGTGCCGACGATGCTCATCGGCATGCTCGACCACCCCGGTTTCGCCGCCACGGACCTCTCCTCGATCCGGCAGCTCCTCACCGGCGGGGCTGTCGTGCCGCCCGCGCTGGTCAGCCGCGTAGAGGCCGCGTTCGGCGCGCCGCTGTCGATCGTGTTCGCGCAGACCGAGGCGTCGCCGGTGATCACGCAAACATCGCCGCAAGACAGCGCCGAGGACCGGGCGCACACCCTGGGACGGCCGCTGCCCCAGACCGAGGTGAAGATCACCGACCCCGCATCGGGCCAGACTGTCGCCCCCGGCAAGATCGGCGAGCTGTGCACCCGCGGCTATCACGTGATGACCGGCTACTTCCGCGACCCCGGCAAGACCGCCGCCGCCATCGACGCCGACGGCTGGCTGCACACCGGCGACCTGGCCTCGATGGACGAGCGCGGTTACTGCCAGATCAGCGGGCGACTCAAGGACATGATCATCCGCGGCGGCGAGAACATCTACCCGCGCGAGATCGAGCAGGTCCTGTTCGAGCACCCTGCCGTGGCCGACGTCGCCGTGGTCGGGGTGCCCGACGCGACATGGGGAGAGCAGGTCGCCGCGTTCGTGCGCCCCGCACCCGGC
>NZ_JBARCR010001021.1:0-3669 GCF_049794275.1 Trebonia sp. | reverse complement strand
GCCGGGTGCTGGCGCTGCGCTCCAAGCAGGTGCCTGACGAGCCGGTCACGGTGGCGCTCGACTCGCTCACGCCCGGCGCCGTGACGGGCTGGGCCGCCTACCCGGCGGGTGTCGCGTGGGCGCTGCGCGAGGCCGGCATTGACGTCGCGGGCGCCTCGATCGACATCGACTCCGACCTGCCGGTGGGCGCGGGAGTGTCGTCCTCCGCCGCGCTGGAATGCTCGGTGGCGCTGGCGCTCTGCGAGCTGTCCGGCGTGACGGTGGAGCGCCGGACGCTGGCGGCGATCGCCAAGCGGGCGGAGAACGACTTCGTCGGCGCGCCGACCGGGATCATCGACCAGTACGCGGCGCTGCTGTGCCAGGAGGGCCACGCGATGCTGCTCGACTGCGCGACGCTGACCGTGACCCAGGTGCCGTTCGCTCCGGCCGCGGCCGGGGCGAACGCGCTGATCATCGACACCCGCGTCGCGCATGCCCTGGTATCCGGCGAGTACGCCCAGCGGCGCGCCGAGTGCGAGGAGGCGGCCAGGCTGCTGGGGGTGCCGTACCTCGGCGCGGTGCAGGACCCCGCCGAGGCCAGCCGGCTGGCAGACCCCGTGCTGCGGCGGCGCGCCAGGCACGTCATCACCGACAGCGCCCGGGCCCGCGCGATCGCGTCGGCCCTGCTGAGCGGTTCAGTCCCCGCGGCGGGCGGCGCCGAGCCAGTGCCGGCGCAGGCGATCTACCGGTACATCGGCCGCCTGCTCACCGAGGCGCACGCGTCCCTCAGGGACGACTTCGAGGTCTCCTGGCCGGCGGCCGACGTCACGGTCGAGGTCGCCGTCGCCGCCGGGGCGCTCGGGGCCCGGATGATCGGCGGCGGCTTCGGCGGTTCCGTGCTGGCCCTGATCCCTGTGGAGCGGATGGCCGCGGTGCGCGCCGCGCTGACCGATGCGTTCACGGAACGCGGGTGGACTCCGCCGGAGTTCATCGACGCGATCCCGTCGGCCGCGGCCCGCCAGCTCGCTTAGAGGGCCTACGGCGAGCTGGCACGGGCCGCGAAAGCCCTTACAGGCTGGCGACGTCCGCCTGCTTGGCCCTGACGGCCTCCGCCGCCGCGCGCAGCGCGGCCAGCTCGGCCTCAGACAGGTCGCGCTCCACCACCCGGCGGACGCCGGCCGACCCGATCTCGGCTTCCACGCCGAGGTAGACGCCGTCGATGCCGTACTGGCCGTCAACCCACGCGCAGACCGGCATGACCGCGCCGGCGTCCTCGGCCACGGCGCGTGCCATCCTGGCGGCCGCCGCGGACGGCGCGTAGTACGCCGAGCCGGTCTTGAGCAGCGCGACGATCTCGCCGCCGCCGTTGCGCGTCCGCTGGACGAGAGCCTCGATCTCCTCGGCAGGCAGCAGCTCGGCCAGCGGCTTGCCGTTGACGGAGCAGGCCGACGGCACCGGCACCATCGTGTCGCCGTGCGACCCCAGGGTCAGCGTGCGCACCGAACCGACAGGCACGCCCAGCTTCTCCGCCACGAAGTTCGAGAACCTGGCGGTGTCGAGCATGCCCGCCTGGCCCATGACCCGCGCGGACGGGAACCCGGAGACCTTCGCCGCCAGCGCCGTCATCTCGTCGAGCGGGTTGGACACGACGATCAGCACCGCCTCAGGCGCGTGCTTGACGACGTTCTCCACCACGTTCCTGACAATCTTGGCGTTGACCTCAATCAGGTCCATCCGGCTCATGCCCGGCTTGCGGGCGAGGCCCGCGGTGATCACCACGATGTCCGCGCCGGCGATCGCCTCGTAGCCGTCGCCGTCGGCGCCGGTCGTCTGGCCGGTCACCTTCGTCTCGAAACCCTCGACAGGCCGCGACTGGTTCATGTCCAGCGCCAGCCCCTCCGGCTTGCCCTCGATGATGTCGGTGAGCACGACCTCGTCGAAGATGTCGTACTCTGCAAGCCGCTGCGCCGTGGTCGAGCCGTAGAAGCCGGCACCGATGACGGCTACTTTCCCCCCTCGGGGGGTTGTGGGGGGCTGTCCCCCCTGGCTAGCACTGTGTGACATTCCGTGAAATCTCCCTAGCTACCTAGCTGCTCAGCTGTTCGCCATCGCAGCACGCAGGTTACCGTCGAGCGCGTCGAGGAACTCCTGGGTGTTCAGGTACGGCGTGTCCGGCCCGACGAGCAGCGCGAGGTCCTTCGTCATCTGGCCGCCCTGGATCGTCTCGATGCAGACCCGCTCCAGCGTGTCGGCGAACGCGGCGAGCTCCGGCGTACCGTCGAGCTTGGCGCGGTGCGCGAGCCCGCGCGTCCAGGCGAAGATCGACGCGACCGGGTTGGTCGACGTCGGCCTGCCCTGCTGATACTGCCGGTAGTGCCTGGTCACGGTGCCGTGCGCGGCCTCCGCCTCGACCGTACGGCCGTCCGGCGTCATCAGCACTGACGTCATCAGCCCGAGCGACCCGTAGCCCTGCGCCACCACGTCGGACTGCACGTCACCGTCGTAGTTCTTCAACGCCCAGACGATGCCGCCGTCCCATTTGAGCACCTGGGCGACCATGTCGTCGATGAGGCGGTGCTCGTAAGTGATCCCCGCGGCCTCGAACTCGGCTTTGAACTCCGCCTCGAAGACCTCGGCGAAGATGTCCTTGAACCGCCCGTCGTACGCCTTGAGGATGGTGTTCTTCGTGGACAGGTACAGCGGGAACCGCCGGCTGATCGCGTACCGCATGGTGGCCCGCGCGAAGTCGCGGATCGAGTCGTCGTAGTTGTACATGGCCATCGCGACGCCGCCGCCGGTGAACTTCGCCACTTCCATCTCGATCGGCCGGCCGTCCTCAGGCGAGTCGGGCACGTAGGTGATCGTGACGGTGCCCGGCCCGGGAACCACGAAGTCGGACGCCTTGTACTGGTCGGCGTGAGCGTGCCTGCCGATGATGATCGGCTTGGTCCAGCTCGGCACCAGCCGCGGGATGTTGGAGATGACGATCGGCTCGCGGAAGATGGTGCCGCCGAGGATGTTCCTGATCGTCCCGTTCGGCGACCGCCACATCTTCTTCAGCCCGAACTCGGCGACCCGCGCCTCGTCCGGCGTGATCGTGGCGCACTTGACCCCGACGCCGTGCCGCTGAATGGCATGCGCCGCGTCGATCGTCACCTGGTCGTCGGTGGCGTCCCGGTTCTGGACGGAGAGATCGTAATACTCCAGGTTGATATCCAGGTACGGGAGTATCAGCTGATCCTTGATGAGCTGCCAGATGATCCTGGTCATCTCGTCGCCGTCTAGCTCGACGACAGGATTAGCCACCTTGATTTTCGACATGTTATCCGTGTTTCCCTTTCATCGGCGGGCCCGCCATTCTCCCTTGTGCGGATAGCGGCCCTAAGCGCGGCAAAACCAAGCCCGCAATCAGCAGGCAAGCGCCGAAAGCAGCAAGCGTGACTACGTCAGTCGCCCGGCGCCGCGACGCGAGCAGCCCGGCCAGCCTGGCTGGCAGCACCGCCCGGATCACCGCGCCCATGAGCAGCGCCAACCCGGCGATGACACCGCCAGCACCGCCGCCCGCCGAGCCGTCGCGGAAGGCGATGTACACCCCGGCGATGGTGCACAGCAGGACGGCCAGGTACGGGACGACGCCGATCAGGCTGCGCTCGCGCCGCGCCCTGGTGATCGCCGCCCGCTGGGCTACCC
>NZ_JBARCR010001020.1:0-3003 GCF_049794275.1 Trebonia sp. | reverse complement strand
GTGCGGCCGCGGGTGCGCCGCCCCCGCCGGCCTCCGCGCCGGCGTCCTCGATCACCGCGAGCTCGGCCCCGACCGCCACCGTCTCGTCCTCGTCGACCACGATGCCCCGCAGCACGCCGGTGGCGGGCGACGGGATCTCGGTGTCCACCTTGTCGGTCGAGACCTCGAGCAGCGGCTCGTCTGCCGTGACGTGCTCGCCTTCCTTCTTCAGCCAGCGCGTGACAGTGCCCTCGGTGACGCTCTCGCCGAGCTGAGGCATGGTTACGGAGACCGACATGGTAGAGCGCGCTCCTTAGGCGTGGAAGTGCAGTGGCTTGCCGGCGAGGGCCAGGTGCGCCTCGCCAATGATCTCGGACTGAGTGGGGTGCGGGTGGATCAGCGCGGCGACGTCGGCCGGTTCCGCATCCCAGTTGTAGATGAGCTGGCCCTCGGCGATCAGCTCGCCGACCCGGCTGCCGACCAGGTGGATGCCGAGCACCCTGCCCGGCTGGCCGTCCGGGCCTGACGGCGCCTCGGCGATGACCTTCGCCTGGCCCTGCGTCTGCAGGATGACGCTCCTGCCGTTGGCGCCAATCGGGTAGTTCACCTCGGTCACCGGAATGCCGCGCTGCGCGGCCTGCGCCGACGTGATGCCGACGGAGGCGACCTCGGGGTCGCTGTAGGTGATCCGCGGCACGCCGTCGTAGTCGATCGGCCGGACGTCGAGCCCGGCGACCCGCTCGGCGACACCGATGCCCTCCGCGAACCCGACGTGCGCGAGCTGCGGGGTGGCGATCAGGTCGCCGACCGCGGAGATCGTCGGCACCGAGGTCCGGCACAGCGGGTCCACCTCGACGTAGCCGCGCGTCATGGCCACGCCGTTCTCCTCGTAGCCC
Organism: Trebonia sp.; assembly: GCF_049794275.1. Taxonomy (NCBI): domain Bacteria; kingdom Bacillati; phylum Actinomycetota; class Actinomycetes; order Streptosporangiales; family Treboniaceae; genus Trebonia; species Trebonia sp. The sequence continues at coordinate 2,128 of NZ_JBARCR010001020.1, read as the reverse complement.
AGGCCCGCGGAGACCGGTCCGCGGCCGACGGCGACGAGCAGGACCTCGGCGGACGCCGACTTGCCGTTCTCCAGCGTCACGGCCACGCCGTCGTCGGTGTAGGAGACCGACTGGAACCGCTCGCCGAGCTGGAACCCGATGCCCCGGCGGCGGAACGCCCGCTGCAGCACCTTCGCGCTCGCCTCATCCTCGAGCGGCAGGAGCTGCGGGAGCATCTCGACGATCATCACGTCGGCGCCGAACGAGCGCCACACCGACGCGAACTCCACCCCGATCACGCCGCCGCCGAGGATGATCGCGGACTTGGGCACGCGGTCGAGCCGCAGCGCGTCGTCGGAGGAGATGATCCGGTCGCCGTCGATCGTCAGGCCGGGCAGCGACTTGGGCGCGGAACCGGTGGCCAGCACGATGTGGTCGCCGGTGTAGACCGCGTCCCCGACGGACACCGACGTCGGCGAGAGCAGCCGCCCGTCGCCGATGATCGTGTCGATCTTCCGGCTCGCGATCGTGGACTGCAGGCCCTTCCACAGCCGGTCGACGACCGACTCCTGGTAGGACAGCACTGCGGGCATGTCGATGCCCTCGAACGACGTCCTGATGCCGAACTTCTCGCTCTCCCGCGAGGAGTCGGCGACCTCAGCCGCGTGCAGCAGCGCCTTGGTGGGGATGCACCCGCGGTGCAGGCAGGTCCCCCCGACCTTGTCCTTTTCGATCAGGGCCACGCGCTTGCCGAGCTCGGCCGCGCGCAGCGCGCAGGCGTAGCCGCCGCTGCCGCCGCCCAGCACGACGATGTCGTAATGGCCGCCCTCTGCCACTGTCTCTCCCTCTTCCGCCTACGCTCTGTCTCATCATGTCACCAGGCAGCGCTTACGCGCCCGGTAGTCGGCCGGCTGCCGTCTCCGCCGCGATCGCCACCAGCGCCCGCACCGCCGCGCCTGTGCCGCCCTTCGGCGTGTAGCCGTACGGCGAGGTCTCGTTGAAGGCAGGGCCGGCGATGTCCAGGTGCGCCCAGGCGACTCCGTCCGGCACGAACTCGCGCAGGAACAGGCCGGCCACCAGCATGCCGCCGTTACGGTCGCCAGAGACGTTCGCCAGGTCGGCGACGGGGGAGTCGAGCCCCTTGCGCAGTTCCTCGGGCAGCGGCATCGCCCACGCCGGCTCACCCGCTTCCCGCATGACCGCGGCCACCTCGCTGGCGACGGCCTCGGAGCTGCCCATCACGCCCGCGGTGCGGCGGCCGAGCGCCACCGACGCGGCGCCGGTGAGCGTGGCGATGTCCACGACCAGGTCGGGGTTGTCGGCGCCGGACCTGGCCAGCGCGTCCGCCATCACCAGCCGGCCCTCGGCGTCGGTGTTCAGCACCTCGACGGTCTTGCCGCCGTAGATGGTGATGATGTCCGACGGCCGCTGCGCGGCGCCGCCTGGCATGTTCTCCGCGAGGCACATGTAGCCGACCACGTTCACGGGGAGTCCCAGCTCGGCGATCGCGGCGGTGGCGGCCAGCGTGGCCGCCGCGCCGCCCATGTCGGACTTCATCGTCTCCATGGACTTCGGCGGCTTGAGCGACAGCCCGCCGGAGTCGAACGTGATGCCCTTGCCGACGAACGCGACGGTCTTCGCGGCCTCCGGATGGGTGTAGGAGAGCCGGACCAGCCGCGGCGGCCGCGTCGATCCCTGGCCGACGCCGGTGAGGCCGCCGTACCCGTCCGCGCGCAGCTCGTTCTCGTCGAGCACCTCCACCGCGATCCCCCGGTCGGAGGCGACGTGCACGGCCTCCTCGGCGAGCGTCTCCGGCGACAGGTCGCGCGGCGCGGTGTTGACCAGGTCCCTGACCAGGTTGACCGCCCCGGCGATCACCTCGCCGCGCTTGACCGCGGCGGCGTTGCCGTCGCCGGTCAGCACCGTGACCTCCAGGTCGCGGGCGGGCCCTGACCGGTACCTGCGGAAGCTGTAGCCGCCCAGCAGCGCTCCGGTGGTGACGGCCTCCGCTTCGTCCGCCGTCCGCGCGGGAAGGGCGACCGCGACAGTCTTGGCCCCGCCGGCATCCCGAACGGGCGGTTTCTTCGCCCCCGCGGCCAGGTCACGCAGCGCCGTCCCGGCGGCGCGGCGGAGCTTCTCCGCGTCGAAT
>NZ_JBARCR010001019.1:0-3016 GCF_049794275.1 Trebonia sp. | reverse complement strand
CTTAGAGGCCTGTCCGGGCGATGAGCCGTCCCGACTTCACAGCCGCGGCGAATGCCTCGTAGTCCTTTTCGTTCTGGTCGGCGTAGGCGGCGGAGAAGTCGGCGATCGCGCGGTCGAAGGAATCTCCGTTGCCTAGGTAGGAGGCGATGGCGATCCGGTCGCCCCAGCGGGCGTGCGCCCGGGCCAGGGTCGCCCCGCAGATCCGCGCGTAGAGGGTTGCCCCGGGCACCAGCATGCTGTTGACGTCGGCGCTGCCCTTCCAGTCCTGGAACTGGCGCACGTAGTAGTCGCGGCTCACGCCGTCGAGCCCCTTGATGCGGACCCAGCCCAGGAAGATATCGGTCGCCGCCTGCATCAGCCGCTGGCCGGCCACCACGCGCTGGCCATGGTGCGGATAGGTGCTCTTGCCGACGAACCGTTCGAGGACGGAGGCCTGCGCCTCCTTGGTCTGCAAGAACAATGGGTCGTTGTGGTCGCGGCCCACCATCAGCACGATGTAGCAGCGAGTCCCCACGCTGCCCACGCCGACCATTTTGTAAGCCGTGTGGACGTAGCGGTACTCCTCTAGAGGGTGATGGTGGTGCACGAGAGTGCGCCGGTAGGAGCTGAGCAGCTTTTTGATCAGCGGGGTCGGATCTTCCCATGCTGACCCCGGTGTGACGAGATCCTCAATCGGAATGACCAGTGGCGGGTCGGCGACGATCCGCAGCTCACCGTCGACCTCGGCGGCGCGCTTAGTGAACACCCGCGTGTTATCCCGGGTATGTGCCTTGTTCACGTCCCGCTCGAAGGACCGGGCTTCGAGCCTGGTGACCCGTTTGACGCGGACCTCCTGGCGGACCAGCTTGAGCAGCATCCCGGCTTCCAGATGGTCATACCAGGCGTCCAGGGCCCCCATCCCGGCGGCCTGGTGCATCCGGTCCCGGTACTCGGCCACCGCGGCCATCACGACGGCACGCCGGTCGGCCGGGGAGAAGCCCCGGTCGCGCCCCATTATCTCGAAGCTGGCCGCCAGGCGCTTGACGTCCCACTCCCACGGGCCGGGCAGCGTCTCGTCGAAGTCGTTGATATCGAAGATCATCTTTCGCTCGGGCGTGCCGAACAGGCCGAAGTTCGACAGGTGCGCATCCCCGCACAGCTGCACCGTCACCCCCGATACCGGAGTGGCAGCTAGGTCGGATGCCATGATCAGCGCGGCGCCGCGGTAGAAGGTAAACGGCGAGACCAGCATGCGCCCATACCGGATCGGCACCAGCTGCGGTACCCGTGATGCCGCCTGCTCTTCAAGCAGGGCGACCGGGGCGGGCCGGTCCGGACGGGGTGTCCACCGGCTGTGGGCCGATCGTGGCGCCTCGACCCGGGCGGCCCGGCCCCGGGCAACCCGCTGGTCCGCCGTCAGGTGCGCCCGCCGCCACGCCGACGCAAACGGCGGGGTCCTTGTCCCGGTCGTGTCAGCGACGGCGGGTTCTGCGGAGCCTGGACTTGCGGTCATGCTGACCTCCGGTCATGTCGGCTCGCCGGGAGGGGACGCGCCGCGTCTATTAGAGGCCAAAATTCGATGCCTGCCAAGAATCCAAGTCACCACGCAGGGTAGTGCCTGCCGAGCGGGCCTGCCCCGATCTGCCACGCGGCTGTGACTCCGGCGATCGAGCCGGGCAGCGGTACCCGACGGGCCGGGCCCCATTCCGTGTTGGTGTCAACGAGTTCGAAGTCCCGGGGGGAAGGCGCCGGCGGCAGGTCAGCAGGCCGGGGGAGGGACCACAGCAGGTTGGCCGTGCCGATCAGCGATGCCCGGATGCGGCTCACCGTGGACCGGGTGAGCCGCCGGGTCAGCGCGCGGCCCACCGCAGCGGCGAGCAGGTAGCCCGTGGCGTGGTCGAGAGCCTGGACCGGCAGCGGAAACGGCTCGTCCCGGCCTACCGCCAGCGAACCTGCGGCCGCGATCCCGCACGACATCTGCACCAGGCTGTCGAACCCGCGGCGGTGGCGCCATGGACCGTCCCACCCGTACGCGTTGAGCGAGGCGACGATCAGCGCCGGGTTGATCGCCGTCAGCGTCCCGTCGCCGTAGCCCAGCCCGGCGAGCGCGTCCGCGCGCAGCCCGGTCACCAGGACGTCGGTGTCGGCCACGAGGTTCTCGAAGATCCCGCGGTCGGCATCAACGCGAAGGTCCAGCGCCGCGGTCCGCTTCCCCGCCGTCGTCTCCGGCAGCAGCGCGGGCACCTCCGCGAAGCCCGGCGGATCCAGGCGCAGCACCTGCGCGCCATAGGCTGCCAGGAACTTGGTGCACACCGGGCCCGCGATCACCCGCGTCATGTCGAGCACCCGTACCCCCGAGAACGGTGAAGAGGTGCCCGACAGCGGCGAATCGCTCTCGGCGGGCGCCCTGCCGGCAGGCAGCCGGCGCTCGCTAACGACCACCGGCGTCGCGGTCGCCGTCGCGGCGCCCGGCGCTGACGCCAGCCACGTCTCGCGCGCGTGCATGACCGCCGCGCACCCGCCAGCCGAGACGACCGCGGCCTCGAGATCACCGGCCTTCCAGCGAAGAGCGGCCGCCGCGACGGTGGCGCGGTCGTCGGCGCCGAGTACCCGCTCCACGGCCGCGCGGTGATACGGGTAGTTGGTATGCAGCCGGATCCAGCCGTCTTCGGCCCGGTAGTTCCCGGCGATCGGATCCCACAACTCGGGCAATGACCACCCGACTGGAGTGAACAGGCCCTCGGCGGCGAAGGCCGCGCATGCCGCGCTGCTGTCGACGGAAACCGGCCGCGGCCGGGACACTTCGCGGGCCGCGAGGAACTCGGCCGCGGCGAGCGTGGCGCAAGCCACCGACGCCGTAGCCAGCCCGGTCACGTCGAAATAGGCCGGCAGCACCGCACGCGGCCCGCTGGCGGTGAGAACCTCCGCCACGTCCGCCGCGCCGCCGAGCGAGCGCCACATTCGCGTGCACAGGTCGCCGAGTTCGTTCGCCACGACCACCATTCTCAGTGAGCGCGACGTGATAAAGCGCGTCGGG
>NZ_JBARCR010001018.1:0-2528 GCF_049794275.1 Trebonia sp. | reverse complement strand
GCCACCTGCTGCGGCAGGCCCTTGACGCCGGTGGCCTGGTCGCCCGCCAGGTCGGGGAGCACGTTGGCGAAGTGCGCGCCGAGGCCGACCAGCGCCGCCGCCGCCGTCACGGACCAGCGCGGCGCGGGATGACCAGGCAGCGTGCTCGCCGCGTACGCGGGAATCGGGCCGAACCCGGCCACGTACATGAGCCCGGACCAGGCCGTGGATTTGAGGCCAAGGTTGTACGCCCACGCGGCCCCGATGACCACGATCAGGATGAGCAGGGTAGGCACGCTGATGGCCAGCGCCATCGCGAGCCCGGCCAGTAGCGAGACGAAGGCCGCGATCCACACCGCCCGCACGCTGATCGCACCGGCGGCGATCGGCTTGTCCGTCCGGCCCGCCGCGGCGTCGCGGCGCGCGTCGCAGGCGTCGTTGGACCAGCCGACCGACAGCTGGCCCGCCAGCATGGCGGGCGCCGTCAGCACGGGGCCGATGCCGTGCGGCGCCGCCTCCGCCGCCAGCAGGGTCGCCATGGCCGTGATGGCGAGTGACGGACCCGGGTGGCTGGCAATGATCAGTGCCCGCACGCGGTTCATGGCAGAAACCCCCGGTCTGTCGGCTCGCAGCGCCTACCTTTGCAGTGTGAGGCTTGCATTGCGTGGTGCCAACCCGGCCGAATGGCTGGCCCTGCTCGCCGGCGTAGTGCCCAGCCCCGCCGCCGAGGCCTGGGGCGGCATGGGGCTGTCCGGGATCCTCGTCGCCGCCGTGCGCTCCGGGATCACGGCCCGGCTGGCGCAAAACCCCGCCACGGCGGCGGAGCTGGCCGCCGATCTTGACCTTGACCCGTTGCCCACCAGGCTGCTGCTCGACTGCCTGCGCTCGTCGGGCCACGTCACCGCCCGGGCCGGGCGCTACCAGCTCAGCCGCCGCTCCCGGCGCTGGCTCGACCCGGCGTCCGGACTGTCGGTCGCGGAATACGTCGCGGGAACCGCGGACTACTGGAACTGGTGGGCCGAACTCGGCGAAGTCACCCGCGGCCGCCGCCCCGCCGGGACCGCGTCGCACGGCGCGCCGCCAGACGACCCGTACTGGGAACGCTACATTCGCGGCCAGCGCGAGCTCGCCAGGCTGAGCGCCGCGGAGGTGGCCAGGAAGCTGCGGCTGCCGTCAGGCGCGCGGCAGCTGCTCGACATCGGCGGCGGCCACGGCCTGTACTCCGCGGCGCTGTGCCGCCGCCACCCGGGGCTGACCGCGACCGTGCTCGACCTGCCGGGCAGCGCGGCGGTCGGCCGCGAGATCGTCGCCGCGGCCGGGATGGCCGACCGGGTGCGGTTCAGGGACGGCGACGCGACCGGCGGTGACCTGGGCTCCGGTGACCTGGGCTCCGGTGACCTGGGTAGTGGCTACGACGCGGTGCTCTGCTTCAACCTCGTGCACCACCTGAGCCCGGACCAGATCCCCGCCCTGTTCGGCAAGGCCCGCGAGGCACTGGCGCCAGGCGGCACGCTGGCGGTGATGGACGCCTTCGCCGACCCGGCCCGCCGGGCCTCAGCGGCGGCGAACTTCCTCGGCCTGTTCGTCTACCTCAGCTCGGGCTCGCAGGTGCACACCCCCGCGCAGCTGCGCGGCTGGCTCCGCGAAGCAGGCTTCGGTGCCCCGCGCCGCGTCCGCGTGCTGCGCATCCCGGGGCTGTCCCTGTACGTAGTCAAGAAGCAGTTAGCCGGGCAGTGCTCCCCGTCCCGGAGGGTTCGGCTGGTCGTCCCCTGGCGGGCTGACCGGAACGGCCGCCAGCGGCTGCGGCTGCGGCTGCGGTCCCACCACGGCGTTCAGCACCTGCGAGTTGGGCACGGCCATGATGCTGGCGCCGGTGTCGAGCCGCACGTAGGTGATGCCGATCTCGGTGACCGTCCCGTCGATCTCGCCGCCGCCGCCGAGCGCTCCGGCCCGCAGCCGGATCGCGTCGCCGACCCGGAACGGGCGGGCGAGCAGCAGCACCATGCCGGCGAACACGTTGCTCAGCGCCTGCTGCGCGGCGATCCCGACGAACACGCTGGTCAGCGCCCCGCCGAGGATGAGCTGGCTGACCGGGACGTCAAACAGCACGAGCGTGACGACCAGCGTCGTGAACCCGCCGATCAGCAGCAGGAAGTACCTGACGACCGCGGCGTGCGCGGTGCCGACCCGCAGTTCGAGTACCGAGCGGGCCTTCCCGGAAAGCCCGTAGGTGGCCACGCTGGCGAATACGCAGAACGCCGCGGCGCAGCCCGCGGCGATGACCTGGTACTGGATGTTGCTGGACTGGAAATAATCGTGGAAGTAGCGATGGGCCCAGCTCGATACGGCCGCCGCGGCGATCGCGAGGATGAGCGCGATGATGGCCTTCCACGGCCGTGCCTTCTGTTTCACCTTGGCCACCTGGGCAGGCAGGTCGAGCTGCGGCCCGTCCTGCAGGTGCATTCTCCGGTCCTCCTCTCGCGCGCCGGGTACGGTCACGGCTGAGCGTAACCGTACCCGGCGGCGATTGCTGGGCGAAGGACCCGACT
>NZ_JBARCR010001017.1:0-5423 GCF_049794275.1 Trebonia sp. | reverse complement strand
GCTGCGCGCCGCCCGGCGGCTGACCAAGCGGGCGCTGCGGCAGCGTGAGCGGGCCTTCCTGGCGGAGGGCCCGCAAGCTGTTTCCGAGGCACTGGCGAGCGGCGCCCGCGTCACGGGCCTGTTCGTCACCGCGGACGCGCGGACGCGGCACGCCGGCCTGGTGGCGGCCGCCACCGGCGCGGGCGTCGAGGTCCAGGTGGTCAGCGGCGAGGTGATGAGCGAACTCGCGCAGACCGTCACCCCGCAGGGGCTGCTCGCGATCTGCGAGTTCGTCGACGTGCCGCTCGATCAGCTTGATAACAGCAAGATGCGGCTGGCCGCCATCCTGGCGAACGTCCGGGATCCCGGCAACGCCGGCACCGTGCTGCGCACGGCGGACGCGGCCGGCGCGGACGCGGTCGTGTTCGCGGACGCCTCGGTCGACCCGTACAACGGCAAGTGCGTGCGGGCCAGCGCGGGCAGCCTGTTTCACCTGCCCGTGGTGGCCGGAGTACGGCTCACCGACGCGGTCGGCGCGCTCAAGCGGGCCGGGCTGCGGATCGTCGCGGCCGACGGCAGGTCAGGCGTTCCGCTGGACGACCCGGAGACGCGCGCGGCGCTCAAGGCCCCGACCGCGTGGCTGTTCGGCAACGAGGCGTGGGGGCTGCCGCCCGAATTGCTCGCGCTCGCGGACCAGTCCGTGGCGGTGCCGATCTACGGCAGGGCGGAGAGCCTGAACCTCGCCGCGGCCGCCGCGGTGTGCCTGTACGCGTCCGCGGCGGCCCAGCGCTGAATGCGCCGATAGCGCCGCCTATAACCGCTGAATGGGCCATTTAGCAGCGAACTCCTAACAGGAAAAAATCGGTAGTGGCGTATTGTATTTGTGTTACGACGGAGAGAAATCCCGGGCCCGGGACTGTCATTGAGTCGGTTTCCCGCGCTAGAGTCTGATCACATTCCGTCACTCGCAATCGTGAAACGAGCCAGCACGGGCCGTTAATACGCGGCCCCTGCCGGACGGAGGCAACGCAGTCGTGGAGGACAACACAGCGGGTCAGGGCACCGCCCCTGGCGGGCCCGGGCACGTCGAAGGCGCGCCCGCGCCTGAGCAGTCCCCGCTGGCCGCCGACCTCCCCTCAGCGGCGCGTGCCTCGCTTCCTGCCCAGTGCATGACCGCCGCCGAGTCCCTGATGGCTGACGAGATCCCCGACGGGCTGGTCGTGGCCGACGACTCGGGCCGCGTGATCATCTTCAACCAGGCCGCCGCCCGGCTGACGAGCGTCGCGGCCGAGGAGGCCGTCGGTAAGTTCGTCTCCGACGTGCTGCCGTTCCGCGACGACGACGGCCGCGACTGGTGGGTGTGCGTCGACCCGTACCACGGCCTGGCCACCCGCACGAGGCATCCGGAGCGCAGCCTGTTCCTCACCGACGGGACCGAGCTTCTCGTCTCCGCAGGCTACGTCCGCGACGGGCGCGGCGGCCCGGTCCGCCGCCTGGTGATCACCCTGCGCGGCGCGCAGCAGCGGGCCAGGCTCGAGCGCAGCCGGGCGGAGCTGGTCTCCACCGTCGCACATGAGCTGCGGTCCCCGCTGACCTCGGTCAAGGGGTTCACCGCCACGCTGCTGGCCAAGTGGCCCCGGTTCACCGACAACCAGAAGCTGGTCATGCTCGAGACGGTCAACGCGGACGCGGACCGCGTCACGCGGCTGATCACCGAGCTGCTCGACGTGTCCCGCATCGAGTCGGGCCGCATGGAGGTGCACCGGGAGCTGGTCGACGTCCCCGAGCGGGTCCGCAGGTTCATCGCGGGCCGGGTGGCGGCCGGCGAGCCGGAGGACAGGTACCGCCTCGAGGTCATCAGCGACCTCCCGGACACCTGGCTGGACGCCGACAAGGTCGACCAGATCCTCGCCAACCTCGTGGAAAACGCCGTCAGGCACGGGGCTGGTATCGTAACGGTCGTGGTAGAGCGCGCGCGGATCGGCGGCGACCAGGCGGTCGCCGTCTCGGTGCGCGACCAGGGGGAGGGAATCCCCCCGGAGATGGCGCACCGGGTGTTCCGCCAGTTCTGGCGTGGCAAGCGCCGTGGCGGCACCGGTCTCGGCCTGTACATCGTCAAGGGCCTGGTCGAGGCGCTCGGCGGCGACATCGCCGTGGGCCGCGCGCCCGGCGGCGGCGCCGAATTCCGATTTACCGTGCCCGCGGGGGCGCCTGTCGCGTAGTGGCGGACATACAGTCGCCACCGTACGTTCCGGATATTCTTCGACCGCAACCCGCCGCGGGCCTGCCAGCTGCCTGACCACCTTCACCCTGGGGAAGCGAACGATGTCCGCACCTAACAAGAACTACGACCCGGTCGCGGTGACCGCGCTGTCCGCCGCCGAGGTGGACCGCGCGCTCGAGGCGGCGCTGGCCGCGATCGAAGCGGCGAGCACGCTCGACGAGCTGAAGGAAGCGCGGCTCGCGCACGACGGGGACAAGGCGCCGCTGCGGCTGGCCCGCGCGGAGATCGGCGCGCTGCCGCCGGAGGCGAAGGCGGACGCCGGCCGCCGGGTGGGCGCCGCCATGAACCGGATCAGGGAAGCGATCGGGCAGCGTCAGGCGCAGCTCGAGCGGAACCGCGACGAGCAGGTGCTGGTCACCGAGCGGGTCGACGTGACGCTGCCGTTCGACCGCACCCCCGAGGGGGCCAGGCACCCGGTCACGATGACCGCCGAGCGGCTCGCCGACGTGTTCGTCGCGATGGGCTATGAGGTCGCCGAGGGCCCCGAGGTCGAGGCCGAGTGGTACAACTTCGACGCCCTCAACATCCCGCCGGACCACCCGGCGCGGGAGATGCAGGACACGCTGTTCGTTGCGCGGCCCGACGGCGAGCCGGGCCCGTCCGGCATGGTGCTGCGCACGCACACCTCGCCGGTGCAGATCCGCAGCCTGCTCACCAGGCCGCTGCCGCTGTACGTGGTCAGCCCGGGCAAGGTGTACCGCAACGAGGCGCTGGACGCCACCCACCTGCCGGTCTTCTACCAGATCGAGGGCCTCGCCGTGGACGAGGGGCTCACCATGGCGGACCTGCGCGGGGCGATCCAGGCGTTCGTCGACGCGCTGTTCGGCGCGGGGCTGCGGACGCGGCTGCGGCCCGACTACTTCCCGTTCACCGAGCCGTCAGGTGACGTGTCCATGGAGTGTCACGTGTGCCGTGGCGAGTCGGTGAAGCCGGGCGCGGACCCGTGCCGCATCTGCCGGTCGATGGGCTGGATCGAGATCGCCGGCTGCGGCATGGTCAACCCGCGCGTGCTCGTGGCCTGCGGCATCGACCCGGACCGGTACAGCGGCTTCGCGTTCGGGCTCGGCGTCGAGCGGGCCCTGATGCTCGCGCACGGCGTCAACGAGATCAGGGACACCGTGGACGGTGACGTGCGGTTCAGCAGGGCGTTCGGGATGGAGATCTAGCGATGCGAGTGCCACTTTCCTGGCTGCGCGAGTACGCGCCGGTCCCTGAGCCCGTCGACGCCGGCGAGGTGGGGCGGCGGCTCACCGCCGCCGGCCTCGAGGTCGAGGCGATCGAGCAGGTCGGCCACGACATCCGCGGCGTCGTCGTCGGCCAGGTGCTGGCCATCGACGAGCTGACAGAGTTCAAGAAGCCGATCAGGTACTGCCGGGTGGCGGTCAGCGAGGAAGAGCTCACCGGCCCGCAGGACAAGGCGGCCGGCGTCATCTGCGGCGCGACCAACTTCGCCGTCGGGGACAGGATCGCGTACGCGCAGCCGGGCGGGGTGCTGCCCGGCGGATTCGAGATCGGCGCGCGCAAGACCTACGGCCACATCTCCGAGGGCATGATCTGCTCGGCGAAGGAGCTGGCGATCGGCGATGAGCACACCGGGATCCTGGTGCTGCCGCCGGACGCGCCACTCGGCGCCGATTTCGTGGCGTACGCGGGCCTGCGGGACGACGTGTTCGAGATCACCGTGACACCGGACCGCGGCTACGCGGTCAGCATCCGCGGCGTGGCGCGCGAGCTGGCCACCTCGTACGGCGTGCCGTTCACCGACCCGGCGGAGGCTATGGACCTGTCGGCGGACGGCGCCGGCGATGAGGTGTGGCCGGCCAGCATCGCCGACCCCACCGCCTGCGACCGGTTCGTGCTGCGCGAGGTCCGCGGCTTCAACGCCCGCGCGGCGTCGCCGCTGTGGATGCTGGTCCGGCTGGCGCGCTGCGGGGTGCGCGGCGTGTCGCTCGCCGTCGACGTGACCAACTACCTGATGCTCGAGCTGGGGCAGCCGCTGCACGCGTTCGACAGGTCCAAGCTCCACGGTGAGATCGTGGTGCGGCGCGCGCGGCCCGGCGAGAAGCTGGAGACGCTAGACCACGTCAACCGCGCCCTGTATCCCGAGGACATCCTCATCACCGACGGGTCCGGCCCGATCTCGATGGCGGGCACCATGGGCGGCCTGGCCACCGAGATCGACGACGACTCCACCGACATCGTGATCGAGGGCGCGCACTTCGACGCGGTCGGCACCGCCAAGATGAGCCGCAGGCACCGGCTGCATTCCGAGGCGTCCTACCGGTTCGAACGGGGCGTGGACAGGGAGCTGCCGCCGCGCGCGACGGCCAGGGCGGTCGCGCTGCTGGCCGCGCTCGGCAGCGGCGTCGTCGTGCCCGGGTACAGCGAGGCGGCGGTCCCTGTCGAGCCGGTGGTCATCGACATGGCGGCCGACTACCCGGACCGCGTCGCCGGCGTCGTGTACGGCCTGGACACGGTGGTCTGGCGACTGACCCAGGTCGGCTGCGAGGTGCGCACCGGGTTCGCCGCCGCGCTGCCGACGGTCGCGCCGTGGCGTGCCAGCGCCGAGAGCCCCGGTGCTGCCGCGGAAGACGAGGCGGCAGAGCCGGGGGCCCGCGAGCGGCTATACCCGGTGCTGCGGGTCGTGCCGCCGTCCTGGCGGTCGGACCTGACCGACCCGGCGGACCTCGTCGAGGAGGTCATCCGCCTCGAGGGGTACGTCAACGTGCCGGTCCGGATGCCGCGGGCGCTGGCCGGCCACGGCCTGACCGAGCGCCAGCGGCTGATCCGCGCGATCGGCCGCAGGCTCGGCGACGCCGGTTTCGTGGAGGTGAACGCCGATCCGTTCGCGCCCGCCACCGAGGCCGACAGCCTGATGCTGCCGCCGGAAGACCCGCGGCGGCCCGCGGTGCGGGTCGCGAACCCGCTCAGCGACGACCAGCCGAACCTGCGTACCACCCTGCTGCCCGGTCTCTTCCGCGTCCTGCTGCGGAACATCGGCCGCGGGTTCCCCGACACCGCCCTGTTCGAGACGGGCGTGGTGTTCCTGCCGCGCCCCGGCGCACCGGGCGCCGCGCCGATCCTGGCTACCAACCGCGGTCCCACGGTCGAGGAGCTCGCCGCCGTGGACGCGGCGCTGCCCGACCAGCCGGTGCTCGTC
>NZ_JBARCR010001016.1:0-1510 GCF_049794275.1 Trebonia sp. | reverse complement strand
CAGCCGAGCGGCGCCCAGAGCGCGGCGCCTTCGGCATCGGGGCGTCGCGGCGGAGCATGACCAAGCGGTCCCCGCGCAGCACCTCGCCGCTGTCCGCGGTCATCGCCAGCGTCTGGTACTCGCCGACGACGGCGAGCAGGCCGCGGGCGAGCAGCTGGCGGACGACGCCGCGCCATTCGGCTTCGCGCAGGTCGGTGCCGATACCGAAGGTCGTCAGCTCGTGATGCCCGTACTGGGCCACGCGATCGGTCTTGCGGCCGAGCAGGATGTCGATGACCTGCCCGGCGCCGAACCGCTGGTCCCGCTCCCTGTCCAGCCGCACGATGGTGGACAGCAGCTTCTGCGCGGGCACTGTGCCGTCCCACACCTCCGGCGGCGACAGGCAGGTGTCGCAGTTGCCACAGGCGGCGGTCCGTTCGGAGAAGTAGGCCAGTAGCTGCGTGCGCCGGCAGTCCGTCGTCTCGGACAGCGCGAGCATCGAGTCCAGGTGCGACGCCAGCCGCCGCCGGTGCGCGAGGTCGCCGTCGGAGCCGTCGATCAGCCGCCGCTGCTGCACCACGTCGGCGAGGCCGTAGGCGAGCCAGGCGGTCGCGGGCAGCCCGTCACGGCCGGCCCGGCCGGTCTCCTGGTAATACCCCTCGACGGAGCGCGGCAGGTCCAGGTGCGCGACGAACCGCACGTCCGGCTTGTCGATCCCCATCCCGAACGCGATCGTGGCGACCATCACGAGCCCGTCCTCGCGCAGGAAACGGGCCTGATGCTCGGCGCGGGTGCCGGCGTTGAGGCCGGCGTGGTACGGCAGCGCCGCGATGCCCTGCTCGGTGAGGAACGCGGCGACCCGCTCGGTGGAGTCGCGGGTCAGGCAGTAGACGATCCCCGCGTCTCCCGGGTGCTCTGTTCGCAAGAACTGCAGCAGCTGCTTCTTGGGTTCATTTTTCGGAACGATCCGGTATTGCACGTTCGGCCGGTCGAATGACGACACGAACAGCCGGGCGCCGGCCAGCTTGAGCCTGATCGCGATCTCTTCCCGCGTCGCCTGGGTAGCGGTGGCGGTCAGCGCGATCCGCGGCACGTCGGGCCACCGCTCGTGCAGCACCTGCAGCTCGAGGTAGTCGGGGCGGAAGTCGTGGCCCCACTGCGACACGCAGTGCGCCTCGTCGATCGCGAACACCGAGATCTTCGCGTCGTCGAGCAGCTTGAGCGTCGCCTCGGTGCGCAGCCGCTCCGGTGCGAGGTAGAGCAGGTCGAGCTCGCCGGACCTGAACTCCTGCTCCACGACGTGCCTGGTCCCCGGGTCCTGCGTGGAGTTGAGGAAGTCCGCGCGGATCCCCAGCTGCTGCAGCGCCTGGACCTGGTCCTGCATCAGCGCGATCAGCGGCGAGATCACCACGCCGGTGCCCGGGCGGACCAGCGCGGGGATCTGGTAGCACAGCGACTTCCCGCCGCCGGTCGGCATCAGCACGAGCGCGTCGCCGCCGTCGATCACGTGGCCGATGATCTCCTCTTGCCG
>NZ_JBARCR010001015.1:0-1618 GCF_049794275.1 Trebonia sp. | reverse complement strand
CGGACCGTCCCGTCCGCGTCGTGAGCGGTGATGCTCATGTGTTCCCTGGTGATCTGCGTCACGGGGTCGATCCGGTCCTGGCCGCCGCCCCACCGCACCTCGGCGCGGACGCCTTCCTGATCGATCGTCCACTCGCTGCTCGTCCGCGGGACCGGCGCGAAGTAGTCGGCTGGGTGCGCGAGCTCGGCGATGTAGAGCCCGCCGGGCCGCAGGTGCGCCGCCACGGCGGCCAGGTGGGCCAGCAGGTCGTCGAGGGTGAACAGGTGGCAGAGCGAGTTCAGCATGGTGATCGCGAGATCGAAGCGGTCCGGGAGCTTGAAGTCCCGCATGTCCGCCTCGACCACGCCGAGGTCAAGCCCCGCGCCCTCGGCCCGCGCCGCCGCGAACCCGCACATCGAGGCGGACTTGTCGAGCGCCGTGGCGCGCAGCCCGCGGCGGGCGAGTTCAAGGGCGTGTTCGGCCGGGCCGGCGGCGAGTTCGAGGACCGACTGGACCTCTTCTCGCGAGTGCTCGCCGCACCAGGCAAGCAGCGCGGTAACCTCGGCCGGGACGTCGCGATAGGCGCAGGCGAGCTGGTACAGCTCGGGTTCGTCGTAAATGCCGCTCACCCGAGCAATGATGCCCGAAGGCGCCAGGGGCGGTGTACGTTCCCCGCCTTAAACCGGCGGCCGCCTGCTCTGGCCCGGCGCTCGGAGCGGGCCGGTATCCGGCAGGCCTGCGTGTGCTGATATATCACGATATGACCGTTAGTCGTGCACGACCGTCACATCACCTGCCAAATCAGCAACGCGTCTACCCTGAGGGATCCTCGTGGGGCAGACTGGCCGCATGATGACTGAGGCGGAGGCACTTCAGACGCTCGCTCGCGAGGACCCGGCGGTAGCCGAGGACGCGAAGGCCGCGCTCCGCTGGCTGACATCAGGCGGTGGCCTTGAGGTGATCTCGCTGCTGCGCTTGCAGGAGTTCCTGTGGTGCGTGCTGCCGACGAGCTGGCCGGCGTCATCGAGTGGCCACATCGCGGTGGCAAAGGCACTGGCCAGGCTGCTCACGCTGGCCGGCATGGAGCGCTACGGGGACGTCTGCGCTTCCGAGCAGACCGAGCGGATCGTCGCCGCCTACGCCGAAGGGCACGACCACGGCGTCGCCGCCTACTCCAAGGCACTCGCCACCTCGCACGCCGCGCCGCCCGACACCGACCTGCTCGCCTGGAGCTCTGCGATGGGCCAGCAGGAGCGGGCCGCCTACGACGCCTGCGCCGCCGCGATCGAGCTCGCGGTGGTCGCCGGAGACCTGCGGGTCGGCGTCAGCGGCTGGAAGACCAAGCGCGCCGGGCTCGTCGAGCGCTGGCTGACCAGGCCCACCAAGGAGCCGGGTACCGACACCTGGCTCAGCAGGATCAGCGCCGAACGCATCGACGAGTGGGCCCACGGACACCCTGGCGAGCGCGCCCAGATGGCCCGGCGGGTGGTGCCGCGGCTGCTCGAGCCGCCGGTGCTGCCCGGCGAGCCGCTGCCGACCCTTCGCTGGCTGCTGCACCACGCCGACGCCGGCCTGCGGCTGACCGCACGACACTACATCGCGCCGGCGCTGGTTGGCGAGGCGGCCGGGATGTTCGGCT
>NZ_JBARCR010001014.1:0-2685 GCF_049794275.1 Trebonia sp. | reverse complement strand
CCGCGCGCGTACAGCGCCTCGACCCCGGGACCGCGCAGCCCCGGCATGTCCGGCTTGACCGGGTAGCCCACCAGCACCTGCAGGTACGCAAGGTACCGGTAGCCCTCGGGGAACCGCGCGAGCAAGTCCGGGTCGAGCTCGACCGTGGCGCCCGGCAGGACCGGATCCATGCGGTCCTTCTCGTAGATCGGCTGCCGCAGCACGATCCCCCACCGTCCGGCGCGCTTCTCGAAGAAGTCGTAGAACCGCCCGATGCAAGACACGTCGACGAGCACGCCGTGCACCTCGCCACGCTGCATGATCGTCATCCGCGTCTGCGAGATCGCCCGCGCCCCCCGCACCGCCGACTGGCTGGCGCCGGTGTAGTGCAGGATGTTGACGCCCTTCTCGTAGCCCTCCTGGCTGACCCGGATGAAGTCCTCCTTCGGACCCTGGAACCAGGTCGCCATCATGTAGCCGTCGTCGTGCCACTGCTCGCGGAACCAGTCCCAGTTCGCGGAGTCCCTGGCGAGCGCCCAGGACTCGACGACGTTCCTGATCGCGATCCTGTCGGCCGCCGCGTCACCCGTTATGTCATCCGCCATAGGACCCTTTTATCATCCGGAAACGGCCCGGGCAGCAGCTAGGCCGTCGGGATGACCCGGGTGGCGTCGGCGAAGTGGCAGGCGACCGGATGGCCCTGACCCCGGTCGATCAGCTCGGGGGTCTCTGACGCGCAGATGTCCTGGGCCTTCCAGCACCGGGTGCGGAACCGGCAGCCGGACGGGGGCATCACGGCGTTCGGCACCTCGCCGGTCAGGATGATCCGGCGGCGTTCCCGCTCGATCTTCGGGTCCGGCACCGGGACAGCGGACAGCAGCGCCTGCGTGTAGGGATGCGACGGGCTCTCGTACACCTGCTCCACGGCGCCGAGCTCCACGATCCGGCCCAGGTACATGACCGCGACCCGGTCCGCGATGTGCCGCACCACCGACAGGTCGTGGGCGATGAACAGGTACGCCAGGTCGAGCCGGTCCTGCAGTTCCTCGAGCAGGTTGACGACGCCAGCCTGGATGGACACGTCGAGCGCCGACACCGGCTCGTCAAGGATCAGCACCTTCGGGCCGAGGGCGAGCGCGCGGGCGATGCCGACCCGCTGCCGCTGGCCGCCGGAGAACTCGTGCGGGTAGCGGTTGCGATGCTCGGGGTTGAGCCCCACCATCTCGAAGAGCTCCGCGACGCGCTTCGGCCCGCTGGCGCGGCCCCAGCGGCCGTGCACCTTGAGCGGCTCGCCGACGATCTCGCCGACCGGCATGCGCGGGTCAAGGGACGCGAACGGGTCCTGGAACACCATCTGGAGCTGCTGGCGGAACGGCCGCAGCTCCTTGCGGCTCTTGCCGACGAGCTCCTTCCCCTCGAATTTCACCGAACCCGAGGTCGCCGGCAGCAACTGCAGCACCACGCGGGCGGTGGTCGACTTGCCGGAGCCTGACTCGCCGACGAGACCGACCGTTTCGCGTTCGGCAAGGTCGAAGCTCACGTCGCAGACCGCGTGCGCCACGGCCACCGTGCGCCGGACGAACGTGCCCGCACGGACAGGGAAGTGCTTCACGATGTCGTGCACGGAGACCAGCGTCGCGCCGGCCGTGGCGGGCGCCGCCGCCGCGTCCATCTCGTCGATCGTGAGGGTCTCCTGCTTGACGCCCTCGGACTCGGTGTCGGTCCAGGTCGGCAAGAACAGGTCGACGCCGCCGTTAGGCAGCGAGGTCGCCCGGATGCAGGCGGCCTCGTGCCCCGGCTCGACGAGGTTCAGCGCCGGTTCCTCCTCGCGGCAGCGCGGGATGACCGCGGGGCAGCGCGGCGCGAACGGGCACGCGTTCGGCAGGTTGATCAGCGACGGCGGGCTGCCCGGGATCGGCCGCAGCGGCTCGCGCGACGACCTGTCCATCCGCGGCAGCGAGCCGAGCAGGCCGAGCGTATACGGCATCTTGCTCTCGTGGAACAGGACGTCGGCCGTCGCGGCCTCGACCGCCTTCCCCGCGTACATGACCATCACCCGCTCCGCCATCCCGGCGACGACGCCCAGGTCATGGGTGATGATCATCAGCGACGCGCCGGTCCTGTCGCGGGCGGCGCGCAGCGCGTCGAGCACCTGGGCCTGGATGGTCACGTCGAGGGCGGTCGTCGGCTCGTCCGCGATCATCACGTCCGGGTCGTTGGCCATCGCGATCGCGATCACGATCCGCTGCCGCTGGCCGCCGGAGAACTCGTGCGGGAAATCGTCCACGCGGCGCGGCGCGTTCGGGATTCCCACGAGCTCGAGCAGCTCGATGGCCTTCTTGTGCGCCTCTTCCTTGTCCACGTGGCCGCGGGTCCAGATGGTCTCGGCCACCTGCCGGCCCACGGTGAAGGCGGGGTTGAGCGAGGTCAGCGGGTCCTGTGGGATGTAGGCGATCGTGCTGCTGCGGACCTTCGCGAGATCCTTTTCCGACTGTCCGATCAGCTCCTTGCCCTGACAGCGGACCGAGCCGGTGACGCGCGCGCTGCGCGGCAGCAGGCCAAGCATCGCGAGCGCGATTGTGGACTTGCCCGACCCGGACTCGCCCACGACCCCGATGGTCTCGCCGCGACCGAGGGTGAAGCTCACGCCACGGACGGCCCGCACGTCGCCGTCGTCCGTCGGGAAGGTCACCTTCAGGTCGGCAG
>NZ_JBARCR010001013.1:0-2474 GCF_049794275.1 Trebonia sp. | reverse complement strand
GCCCGGCCCCCGCCGTGCGGGAGCCGGGCCGACCACACCGGCAGTAACCCGGCGATACTGAGGATTCGGCCAAGCCGGAGAACTAGGGGACGATGATGACCTTCTCGGCCTGCTGTCCCCTGTCGCTCTGCGTGATTTCGAACTCGACCCGCTGGCCTTCGTCGAGAGACTTGTAGCCGTCCTGCTCGATCGCTGAGTAGTGGACGAAGACGTCCTTGCCACCGTCGACGGCGATAAAGCCGTAGCCCTTGTCCGGGTTGAACCATTTGACGGTGCCCTGAGCCATTCCAAACAACTCCCTAACTGCTGCTCGGGCTTCGAGCCCCGCCCTTTCAACCGCGGAACCCGTCGGTCGCGACCTGCCGAGACCTGCCAGCGCACGTTTTCACGCTCGCACATTCTTGCCGGCTGCGACCGGAAACGACCTTACCCTGTGCGGGGCGTTCATGACGCCAGATAGCCGCCAATCACGTCAACGCGCACCGCATTGGTCACCTGCGGTATCGCCGGCGAAGATTGCGGCCGTCCTTTCCGTATGCCGCGGGGCTCAGCCGCCTGCCACCGCGGGAATGACCGACACCTGAGTTCCCGCAGGTACCGGCGTGTCGAGGCCGTCCGCGGACCGCACGTCTTTCTCGCCGACGTAGACGTTGACGAACCGGCGCAACTCGCCGCTTTCGTCGAGCAGCCGCCCGCCGATGCCCGGGTAGGCGGCGTCCAGGCGGCTGATGACCTCGCGCAGGGTGCCTGGCTCCGCCGTCACTTCCGGCGCGCCGCCGGTGTAGGAGCGCAGGATCGTTGGAATGCGGACCGAGATGCTCATCAGACGTCCGTCCCGTCGAATCCGGCCGCCTGGAAGGCGGCTACGGTCGGCCTGATGGCCGCGGGAACCGACACGGCCGGCGCCACGGCGTCCAGTGTCTTCAGGCCGTCTCCCGAGTTGATGATCACTGTTTCCGCGTCGGGGTCGAGCTGGCCACTGTCGAGCAGCTTGCGCAGCACGCCGACGGTGACCCCGCCCGCGGTCTCGCCGAAGACGCCCTGGGTACGGGCCAGCAGCCGGATGGAGTCCACGATCTCGGGGTCGGAGACGTCCGCCACCGCGCCGCCGGTGCGGCGCACCACGTCGAGCACGTAGGGGCCGTCGGCCGGGTTCCCGATCGCCAGCGACTTGGCGATCGTGGACGGCTTCACCGGCCGCACCACGTCCCAGCCCTTGCTGAACGCCTCGGCCACCGGCGAGCACCCAGTCGCCTGCGCGCCAAACACCCGCCATGGCTTGTCCTCGACGAGCCCGAGCTCAGCAAGCTCACTGAACCCCTTATCGATCTTCACCAGCTGCGCACCGGAAGCGATCGGCACCACGATCTGATCTGGGAACCGCCAGCCAAGCTGCTCGGCGATCTCGAAGCCGAGGGTCTTGGAGCCCTCCGCATAGTACGGGCGGACGTTCACGTTGACGAACGCCCAGTCCTCGTGCTCGCCTGCCAGCTCAGAGGCCAGCCGGTTCACGTCGTCGTACGTGCCGTCCACGGTCACGAACGTGCCGCCGTATACCGCCGTGGTGAGGATCTTCTGCTCTTCCAGGTTGGCCGGGACCATGACCACGGACCTGATGCCGGCCCGCGCCGCGGCCGCCGCGACCGCGTTGGCGAGGTTGCCTGTCGAGGGGCAGGCGAGCACCTTAAAGCCCATCTCCGTCGCGGCGGCGAGGGCCACCGCGACCACCCGGTCCTTGAATGAGTGGGTGGGGTTGCCGCTATCGTCCTTGATCCACAGCCGCCGCATGCCCAGTTCGGCCGCGAGTCCGTCGGCGCGCACCAGCCTCGTGTAGCCAGGCTCGCTCGTGGGGCGGCTCGCGATGTCCCGCGGCACGGGGAGCAGCGGCGCGTACCGCCAGATGCTGTGCGGGCCGGCCTCGATGTCGGCCCTGGTCAGCCGAGGGAAGTCGTAGCTGACCTCCAGCGGCCCGAAACACTCGTCACACGCGTAGTGCGGACCGAGAGCACTCGTCTTGCCGCACTCCCGGCAGGACAGGGCCGTAGCGTTGCCGAGTCGCGGCGCGCCGGACGCGCGCGCGCCCGCGGTCTGTGTAGTCATGGGGCGAGGCCTCTCTCCCATCTTTCCCAGCGATCACCTTGACCGCAGGCCGGACTTGGCACCAGTCGCGCGCTGGCCTCGCCTTACTGAGGTGCGTATCCGCGATGGTTGCCGGGGCTTCACAGGGCCGATCCCTCCACCCCTCTGGATGAGGTATTCAGTTGTCATGCCGTTGTCCCTGCCCAGAGCGTGGCTGGTAACAAGCCGGCAGCAGTACTCTATCCGATCGGGTAACGCTCTCAGCAACCCGGTTGATGCTGTTTCAACTAGTGTTGGGCTATATGACTGACGACCCGAGCCGGCTGGTTCTTGTCGCTTCCAACCGTGGGCCCGTGTCGTTCAGCTTCGCGCCGGACGGGTCGCTCGCGGCCCGG
>NZ_JBARCR010001012.1:0-2182 GCF_049794275.1 Trebonia sp. | reverse complement strand
CACCAGCGCCGCGGCGACCGCGGCCGCCGACCCGCCCGACGAACCGCCCGCGGTGCGCCGCCGGTCCCACGGGTTGCGCGTGATCCCGAACGCGCTGTCGGTGAACGGGTAGATCGCGAGCTCGGGGAGGTTGGTCAGGCCGATCACGACCGCTCCGGCGGCGCGCAGCCTGACGACCAGCGGATGGTCCTCGCCTTGCGGCGCGTCCGGCAGCGCGGCACTGCCGATCCGCATCGGCTCCCCGGCGACCGGCACCGCGTCCTTGACCGCTACCGGGACTCCGGCCAGCGGCAGCTCCGCCAGGTCGGCCCGCTTGCCGACCGCGTCGGCCTCGCTGGCCGCCTCCGCTGCCCTGACCCGGATGAAGGCGCCTAGCTCCCCGTTCAGCTTCGCGATCCGGTCCAGGTGGCAGGCGATCACCTGACCGGCCGTCGCCTCGCCCGCCCGCACCGCCGCCGCGATCTCCGTGGCGGTGCGCCCCGTCCAGTCAGTCATGACCACATCATCCACCTGATAAGCCGGCCCTAGTGAACAGCGTTGTCCGTGGGACACTTCGACAATGACCGACTTGGTTGTCCCGGGAGTGCCGTTCCCGCTTGAGCCCTCGGGAGACCCGGCATGCCAGGCCACCGTTTCCGGCGGCAGCCTCATTCTGACCAGCGGCGCGAAGTCCGACCTGTTCATCGACCCGGAGGGCGGGGAGGGGGCCAGGCCGGACGCGGGCCGGCTGACCGGGCTGCCCGGCGATCTGGACTTCACGCTGTCCGCGCGGGTCACCGTGCGGTTCGGCAGCGTCTTCGACGCGGGCGTGCTGCTGCTCTACCTGTCAGAACGGCGCTGGGCCAAGCTCTGCTACGAGCTGTCACCGCAGCGGCGGCCGACCGCGGTCACCGTGGTGACCCACGGCACCTCCGACGACAGCAACTCGTTCGAGACCGCCGGCGGCCCGCTCTGGCTGCGGATCACCAGGTCCGGCCGGGCGTGGGCCTTCCACGCGTCGGAAGACGGCGCCTGGTGGCGGCTGCTGCGCTATTTCACGCTCGGCGAGGCGTCCGGCGCCCGGGTCGGCTTCCTCGCCCAGTCGCCCACCGGCCCCGGCTGCACCGCCGTCTTCGAGGAGATCGCCTGCAAGCCAGGCGCTCCGGCCGACCTGCGCGACGGCAGCTAGCCGATCGCCAGGCCCGAGCCTGCCTGCTGTCGATGCCGCCGCCACTGCCGCACCGTCTTGTAGCTGGCGAACAGGATCAGCACAGCGAACCCGTCGAGCAGGACGCCGAGGACAATGTAGGCGATCGCGCTCCCGTCGCCGTTGATCAGCTGACCGCCGAAACCCCAGTTCCAGACGGGCTCCCGCACGGTGAACGCCACGCCGATCGGTACCTGGCCCGGCCAGGTCGCGGGGGCGGCGTTGCTGCCGGTTCCCAGGTAGCCATTGGTGATCGTCGAGCATCCGCCGCGGCCGCACACCTGGCCGTAGGACGCGGGGACGAAGGTCGCGGTGCTCTCCGCTCCCGCGAGATAGGCGACGCCGTCGACCAGCGCGGGCAGCGCCACCACCCCGAGGCCGAGCAGGATCGCCATCACCAGCCAGCTGAACACCCAGGTCCAGCGGTGCCGCGGCGGGTACCGGTAGGCGTGCGCCCGGACCGGGTAATGCGCCGTCCGGGGTGCCGCCTGCGCCCGGACGCCGGGGTCCAGCCGGTGCACCCGCACGGTGTCGACGATGGAGGCGACCAGGCCAGCCACCGCCGTGGCGGCCAGCAGCAGGATGAACACCGAGGCGACCGCGACACCCGCCCCGCTGGCGTCCGGCGCCCGCGCACCGAGCAGGCCGCAGGCCACCAGGAAGGCCACCACGCTGATCGCCGTCGCCCAGATCCACCCCCGGCGCCGGTGCAGCAGCCGGACCGCGGCGGCGACGGCCGGGTCGGATTCACCGGTGGAATCTGTTGATTTCACGGGGGTCAGCGTAGCCCTGACCGACCCTGCGGCTTCCCGTTATGTTGGATGCGGAAACCGCGGCTCGACCGCCCCGATGCGCAGGGAGAGGCCAGTGACCGAGCAGGACAACCCAGAGCCGAGCGGTAACGCCGGCGATCCGGCGAAGCACCGGGCGACCAGGCGCGCGTTCATGGTGGGCGGCACGGCGGCCGCGTTCGGCGCGGCGGTCGCCGGCCGGGCT
>NZ_JBARCR010001011.1:0-4256 GCF_049794275.1 Trebonia sp. | reverse complement strand
CGAGGACCTTCACACCGGTAGGCTGAACTCCCAGGAAACTGGCCAGGAGAGTCGTCCGGCAAGGGAGTCGGCATGCCACCGCTGAGGTCGCGCACGGTCACGCACGGCAGGAACATGGCGGGAGCGCGCGCACTGCTGCGCGCCACCGGGGTAGCCAGGGAGGACCTCGGCAAGCCCATCATCGCGGTGGCGAACAGCTTCACCGAGTTCGTGCCTGGCCACGTGCACCTCCAGGACGTCGGCCGGGTCGTCGCCGCCGCCGTCAAGGCGGCTGGCGCGATCCCCCGCGAGTTCAACACGATCGCGGTCGACGACGGCATCGCGATGGGGCACGGCGGCATGCTGTACTCGCTGCCGTCCCGTGAGCTGATCGCCGACTCGGTCGAGTACATGGTCAACGCGCACTGCGCGGACGCGCTGATCTGCATCTCCAACTGCGACAAGATCACGCCCGGCATGCTGATCGCCGCGATGCGGCTGAACATCCCCACCGTGTTCGTCTCCGGCGGCCCGATGGAGGCCGGCAAGGTGACGGCCGCCGCCCTCGAGGGCGGCGTCAGGAAGCTGGACCTCATCGACCCGATGGTGGCGTCCGCCGACCCGTCGGTGTCGGAAGACGAGCTCCTGACGATGGAGGAGAACGCCTGCCCGACCTGCGGATCCTGTTCGGGCATGTTCACCGCGAACTCGATGAACTGCCTGACCGAGGCGATCGGCTTGGCGCTGCCGGGCAACGGGACCACGCTCGCGACGCACGTCGCGCGCAAGGCCCTGTTCGAGAAGGCCGGCGCGGTGATCGCCGAGATAACCAGGCGGTACTACGACGACGGCGATGAGTCCGTGCTGCCGCGCTCGGTCGCCAGCAGGGACGCGTTCGAGAACGCGATGGCGCTCGACGTCGCGATGGGCGGCTCGACCAACACGATCCTGCACCTGCTGGCCGCCGCCCACGAGGGGGGCATCGACTTCGGGCTTAAGGAGATCGACGAACTGTCACGGCGGGTGCCGTGCCTGTGCAAGGTCGCCCCGTCGAGCTCGTACCACGTCGAGGACGTGCACCGGGCCGGCGGCATCCACACGATCCTCGGCGAGCTGGACCGGGCCGGGCTGCTCAACCGCACCGTGCACACGGTGCACGGGCAGCCGATCGCGGCCTGGGACCTGCGGTCGGGCGCCGCTTCCGACGAGGCGGTGGAGCTGTACCACGCCGCGCCCGGCGGGGTGCGGACCACGAAGGCGTACTCGCAGTCGGCTCGGTGGGCGTCGCTCGACCTCGACGCCGGGTCCGGGTGCATCCGCGACGTGGCGCACGCGTACACCGCCGACGGCGGGCTCGCCGTGCTGTACGGCAACCTGGCGCCGGACGGCGCGATCGTGAAGACCGCCGGGGTCCCCGAGGAGCTGCTCACCTTCAGCGGGCCGGCCCGGGTGTTCGAGTCGCAGGAGGATGCCGTGGACGGCATCCTCTCCGGCCGGGTGACGGCCGGCGACGTCGTGGTGATCAGGTACGAGGGCCCCCGCGGCGGGCCTGGCATGCAGGAGATGCTGTACCCGACGTCGTTCCTGAAGGGGAAGGGGCTCGGCCGGGCCTGCGCGCTGATCACGGACGGGCGGTTCTCCGGCGGGACTTCCGGGCTGTCGATCTGCCACATCGCCCCCGAGGCCGCCGCGGGCGGCGTGATCGCGCTCGTGGCGGAGGGCGACACGATCGTGATCGACATCCCGCGCCGGGAACTGCGGCTGGACGTGCCGGACGACGAGCTGCCGCGGCGGCGCGCCGCGCTGCTCGAGACGCTCGGCTCGTACCGGCCCGCTGACCGGCAGCGCCCGGTCAGCCCGGCCCTGCAGGTGTACGCGGCGCTGGCGACGTCGGCGGCGAGGGGCGCGGCACGGGATGTTTCTGTGCTCGCGCGGATCGCTTCGCCAGAGAAGTGAACCAGGGATTCGTCCGGGCGGCGCGGGCGTCCGACGCCCCTGAGCTGGCGCGCGTGCAGGTGGCGAGCTGGCGCGCGTCGTTCGCGGACGCGGTGCCAGACGACGTGCTCGCGGAGCTGACCAGCGCCGCCGCCGAGAAGCAGTGGACCGGGCGCTGGCTGGAGGCGATCACGACGCCGCCGACCAGCCGGCACCGGGTGCACGTGGCGGTCGACGACGGCAAGACCTCGGTCACGGGGTTCGCCGCCGCCGGGCCCGCCACCGACGGCGACTTGTGGCCGGCAACCGACGCGGAGCTGTACGAGCTGCACGTGCTGCCGGACGTGACCGGCCAGGGCCACGGTGGCCGGCTGCTGAACGCGGTCGCCGACACGCTCGCCGAGGACGGCTTCCGCACCGCGTACACGTGGGCGCTGTCGGCCGACGGCGGGCGCCTGGAGTTCCTCGAGGCGGCCGGCTGGGCGCCGGACGGGAGCCACAGCAACCTGGATATGGGCGTGCGAGTGCACGTGGTCCGGCTGCACACCTGGCTGTCGCCTGAGCCCGGCTGAGTCAGTCGCGTACGTTCCGAATAGGATCCATCAGTGGCAAACGCGCGCGAGTGGCTGGCGGGAACCCGGCCCCGAACCCTTCCTGCGGCAGTCGTCCCGGTCCTGATCGGCTCGGGGGTGGCGGCCGGCTACGGCGAGTTCTCGCTATGGCGGGCGGCGCTCGCGCTGGTCGTGGCGCTCGCGCTGCAAATCGGGGTGAACTTCGCCAACGACTACAGCGACGGCGTGCGCGGCTCAGACTCCGCCGAACGGCGAGTCGGGCCGATGCGGCTGGTCGGATCGGGGCTGGCGTCGCCTGGGCAGGTGAAACTGGCCGCGTTCGGCTGTTTCTTCGTGGCCTGCGGCGCGGGGCTGGCTCTCGCCGCGGTGACGTCCTGGTGGCTGGTGCTGGCCGGCGCGCTCGCGGTGCTCGCGGCCTGGTTCTACACCGGAGGGTCGCGGCCGTACGGCTACCGCGGGTTCGGCGAGGTTTCCGTGTTCGTCTTTTTCGGCGTCGCCGCCGTCGCGGGGACGGCATACGTGCAAATGGGCCGGCTGAGCTGGCTCGGGCTGGCGGCGTCCATTCCGGCCGGCCTGCTGTCCTGCGCGCTGCTCATGGTCAACAACCTGCGCGACATCCGCTCCGACGGCGAGTCAGGCAAGCGGACGCTCGCGGTGCGCATCGGGGACGCCCGCTCGCGTTCCGTGTACCTGCTGTTCTTGCTTGTGCCGTTCGCGCTGGCCGCGCTGATCGCCTTCGTCCGGCCGTTCTCCTTGCTCATGCTGTTGGCGCTGCCACTGGCGCTGGCTCCGGTGCGGGCCGTGCGGGGCGGCGCGTCCGGGCCGGCGCTGATCACGACGCTCGGCCAGACAGGCCGGCTGCAGCTGGCCTTCGGCCTGGCGTTCACCATCGGGCTCGCGATCCACGGCTAGCCGGTTTGGCCCCTGTCATCCGGTATGTCGACGATCATGCCTGAAACATCCAATGCAGCGAGGTTAATGCGCATCTAAATATTGTCCGGATATTACGTGCCGACTTATGACGACGCGATAACCTGCGAAGCGAATCCCTCGTTCGGGCGGAACCAAGCAATGGGAGGGACTTGGGTGGAGTACCGGGAGGCCGAGCTGCGAGAGGTCGTGCCGAGTGGCGTGCCGGATGACGACCCGGCGCGATTCCTGCGCGAACTGCGTCAGCTCCGGAACGGAGCAGGGCTCGAACACGTCGAACTCGCGGCACGCGCGCACTACCCGTGCGATGCCATCCTGGCGGCCGAGGCGGGCCCGGCGCTGCCTGACCTGCCGGTGCTTTCCGCCTACGTCCGGGGCTGTGGCGGCACCGTCACCGACTGGGAGGAACGGTGGCGGACGCTGACCCGGTCCCCGGCCCTGACGTTGCTGCCGACGCGGGATGCGGGAGGTTCTGACGCGGCGGCCGCGGGCGCGCGCATCGGATCGGTCAGCCTCGCTGCGGACGCCCACGACCCGGCGATCATCATGGCCGCCCTGGGGCGAGTCGCCAACGGCATCGCGCCCGAGCCCGCGCCGGCGCGCTCCCTCTTCACGCCGGCCTCAGCCGCCAAGGTAGCGGCCTCAGCCCCTCCGGTACTCGAACAGGCCTCAGTGTTCGCGGCTGCCCCTGCCGCTAGCTCGGCGCCCGCGGCTGCACCCGCCGCGAGCTCGGCGCCCTTCGCTAGCTCGGCGCCCGCCGTCAGCTCAAAGCCTCGCTCGCTCACGCCGGACCCGCCCGACGTGGCTGGCGCTACCGCCGCCCCGGGCGCTGCCCGGGTG
>NZ_JBARCR010001010.1:0-15611 GCF_049794275.1 Trebonia sp. | reverse complement strand
TGACAGACCCGTCCGCGGCGAGCTTGGCGAGCTCGGCCGAAGAGTGCAGCGCTCCCGCGACCACGTGGGCGCCGCTGGCGGCCAGGGCGCGCGTCACGGCCAGGCCGATGCCCCGGCTCGCGCCCGTCACCACGGCGGTCTGCCCCGTGAGGTCCACGTTCATCATGGCTTCTCCTTCCGGTCCCGTGGTCAAGGGTAACGAGGATCAGGACGCGGCGGGCGGATGACTCAGCGCACCCGGTGAACCGCGTCGCGGTCGAACGCGCTGACAGACGGGTAGCCGTCAACGGCCATGAGCAGGTCGAGTTCGGCGAGCATGCAGCGCAGTACGTGCTCAATCCCTGCCTGACCGCCAACCGCGAGGCCATACGCGTACGGTCGTCCGATGGCCACCGCCCGCGCGCCGAGCGCGAGCGCGATCGCTACGTCGGCCCCGCTGCGCACGCCGGAATCGAAAATCACCGGCACGGCCCCGGCCGCGTCGACGACACCGGGCAGGCAGTCCAGGGCCGGCAGGCCCCCGTTCGCCTGGCGGCCGCCATGGTTCGAGCACCACAGGCCGTCGATTCCCGCGTCGACCGCCCGGCGCGCGTCCTGCGGCGCGCAGACGCCCTTGAGCAGGAGCGGCAGCGACGTCAGTGACCGCAGCCAGGGCAGGTCATCCCACGACAGCCGCTGATTGCCGAACAGCAGCGCCCACTGGCCGGTGGCCGCCTGCATATCCTCCTCTGGCGGCGCGGCGAGGCGGCTGCGGAAGACAGGGTCGCTGGTGTAATTGGCCAGGCACAAGCCCTTCAGCTGCGGGAAGCTCGCCAGCGCCAGGTCGCGCGGCCGCCAGCCCAGTGTCAGGGTGTCCAGCGTGATCACGATGGCCGAGAATCCGGCGGCCTCGGCCCGGCGCACCAGGCTCTCGCACACCTCCCGGTCAGCGGGCGGGTAAAGCTGGAACCACCCAGGAGTATCGCCGAACTCGGCCGTCACGGCCTCCATCGGATCCTGCGACAACGTGGAGGCGACCATCGGCACGCCCATGGCGGCCGCGGCACGCGCGGATGCCAGGTCCCCGTGCCCGTCGGCGGCGCACAGCCCGATCACGCCCACAGGCGCCAGCAGCAGCGGCGTAGCCAGGCGCCGCCCGAACAGCTCCACCGACAAGTCCCGCTCCGCCGCGGCGGCGAGCATCCGCGGCATCAGCCCCCAGCCGTCAAAGGCCCGCACATTCGCGCGCTGGGTCCGTTCGTTCCCCGCGCCGCCCGCGACGTACGACCACATCTCCGGCGACATGCACTCCTCGGCTTGCCGTTCCAGTTCCGCGTACGACATGGGCAACGCCGGGCGCTTGCCGCTCAGCCCGTCGAGATAGATACCGAACTGCCAGTCACCGTAGTTAGCCACGCACCGATTCAAGCGCACCTGGCGCGCTCACCGTGTCATACGCCGCCAACCTGCTTGTCCTGGCCGGCCCATTCCCGCTGGCGCAGGACGAACTTCTGGATCTTGCCAGTGGATGTCTTGGGCAGCGGCCCGAAGGTGATCGCGTCGGGGCACTTGTAGTGGGCCAGCCGGTCGCGGCAGAACGCGATGATCTCTTCGGGCGTGGCCGCGGCGCCCTCGTTAAGGGTGACGAACGCCTTGGGCCGCTCGCCCCAGTGCGGGTGCGGGATCCCGACGACCGCGCACTCCAGCACGGCGGGGTGGGCGCAGATCGCCTGCTCGACTTCGATGCTGGAGATGTTCTCGCCGCCGGAGATGATGATGTCCTTGCCGCGGTCGCGTAGCTCGATGTTGCCGTCGGGATGCCACACGGCGAGGTCGCCGGAATGGAACCAGCCGCCGGCGAACGCCTTTCCGGTGGCCTCCTCGTCGTCGAAGTAGCCGCTCATGACGTTGTTCCCGCGCATGACCACTTCGCCCATGGTCGTCCCGTCCAGCGGCACGTCGTTCATCTGCTCGTCGACGACCCGGACCAGGTCAGAGGTGGGATAGGCCTGTCCCTGGCGCGCCAGGTACCTCGCGCGCTGCTCGATGGGGAGCTCACGCCAGGCGTCCTGCTCCGGGCAAACGGTGACCGGTCCGTAGGTCTCGGTCAGGCCGTACACGTGCACGACGCGGAAGTTCAGCTCGCTCATCCGGGCGAACAACGTCGGCGAGGGCGGAGCCGCCGCCACCATCGCGGTCACCGGCCGGTCCAGTGGATGGGCCCGCGGATGGTTCAGCACCATCAGCTGAACGGTGGGCGCCCCGTTGTAGTGCGTCACGCCCTCACTGTCGATCAGCCCCCACACCAGGCCGGGGTCCACCGCCCGCATGGTCACGTGGCGCGCCGCCACCGCGGTGACGGCCCACGGGAAGCACCAGCCGTTGCAGTGGAACATCGGCAGCGTCCACAAGTACACCGAGTCGGCGCTCAAGCCGCCCACGATGACCTCGCTCAGCGCGTTCAGGTACGCGCCGCGGTAGGTGTACTGCACGCCTTTGGGCCGGCCGGTCGTGCCGGAGGTGTAATTGATCGAGATCGTCTCTTCTTCGTGCTCCAGCCAGCTGGCCGGCATCTCCGGCGAGGCGGCGGCAAGGAACTCCTCATACGGATCCGCCGGACCTGCCCCTGCTGTGCCCGCGTAGCGGATCACGGTCACCCCGGTCAGGTCCGCGGGCGCGGCCAGCGCCTCGAGCCCGGCGTCCAGGAGCAGGTACCGCGCGCCGCTGTGCCGCAGGATGTAGCCGACCTCCGCGCTGGCCAGCCGGTTATTGACCGCGACAAGGACCCCGCCCGCCGCGGGCACGCCGAAATGCGCCTCCAGCATCGGCGCCGAGTTGAACAGCAGCGTGGCGACCCGGTCTCCCTTGCGGAGCCCGGCCGATCGCAGCGCGTTAGCCAGCCGCCACGACCGCTCCGCCAGCTCCCGGTAGGAGTACCGCCGGCCACCGTCCACGACCGCGGTCTTCTCCGGGTAGATGTACGCCGCCCGGGACAGGAAATCGACCGGGTTGAGCTCGCTGCGGTACACCTTGCTCATCGCCGTCCTCCTTCGCTGCCGCGGCTCACGGCTCCTGGCTCAAGCAAGACTCCCGGGTTCATGATGCCGGACGGGTCGAGTTCGGCCTTGACGCCACGGAGCGCGTCGGCGAACAACCCTGGCACCTCACGCAGGTACCACCGGCGGTGGTCGCGGCCGACGGCGTGGTGATGCGTGATCGTGCCGCCGAGCGCGGCGATCGCCTCCGCGGCCGCCACCTTGATCTCGTCCCACTGCCGCAGTTCCTGGCCGGGACGGCCAGGCGCGTAGACCGAGTAATACGGCGCCGGGCCGTCCGGATACACGTAGGCGAAACGGCACGAGACCACGCCACCGCCGCACACCTCGCGCACCGCCTGCCTCGTGGCCGCCAGCACCCCCTCGTGGAACTCCCAGAAGCGATCCCAGGTAACTGCGGTCTCGAAGGTCTCGCTGATCAGCCCAAGCCGGATCAAGCCATCCCGCAGATACCCGCCGCGCAGGAACGCCGCCCGCCAGGTCGCGGCCGGGTCGCTTCCTCCGCCGTGCACCTCGCCGCGGTGGCTGCCGCAGATCTCCAGCGCCCGGGCGAGCCACGGGTCCAGCTCGTGATCCGCCGACTCGAAGCCGAGCACCAGGATGGAACGTGACCCGTCGCCGCTGCCCGACATCAGCGCCTCATCGTGGCCGAGCAGGCGGCAGTTAGCCGGATTGAGCCCGGACTGGGCGATCTCCGTGACCGCCTGCACCGCATCGCGGAAATCGGCGAAAGAAACCGAGGCGCCGGCCCGGAACCTCGGGCGTCGCTGCACGCGCACCCAGGCCTCGGTGATCACGCCGAGCGTGCCTTCTGAGCCGCAGAACAGCCGTTCAGGCGATGGCCCGGCACCAGAAGCCGGCAGCCGCCTGGTCTGCAGGACACCGCGCGGCGTCACGACTCGGACGGCCTCGACGAACTCATCGATATGGGTGTGCAGCGTCGCGAAATGGCCGCCCGAGCGCGTCGCGATCCAGCCGCCCAGCGTCGACCACTCGAATGACTGCGGGAAGTGCCGCAACGTCAGCCCGTGCGGCTTCAGCTCGGCCTCCAGCGCCGGACCGAGTGTGCCGGCCGCGATCCGCGCGGCCAGCGAGGTTCTGTCGACCTCCAGCACCCCGTTCAGATTGCGGAGATCGACGCTGACCGCTCCGCGATAGCCGTCGCCTACGTCGGGCTCCACGCCGCCGACCACGCTGGAGCCGCCGCCAAACGGGATCGCCGCGACCCCGGCATCGCCGCACCAGTCGAGTACCGACACCAGCTCGCCCTCGTCGCGAGGGAAGGCGACCAGATCGGGCGCGTGCGCGTAATCCCGGCGGAAGGCGCGCACCAGATCGCGGAACGACCGGCCGTACGTATGCGCGGCCCGGTCGTACAGGCCGGCGCTGAACACCGCCTCGAGCGACGCCGGCGGCGCCACTCGTGGCGCGCGCAGATCCAGCTCCTCCACCCGAGGCGGTTCCTGCATCCGCACGTCAGCGAGACCGAGGCGGTCGGCGAAGACGGCTCCGAGCTGCTCCACCTCACTCGCCGCCAGCCCTTCCCCTTCCAGGCCCCAGCCCCAGAAATTACGCCGTGCCGCTGGCCGCGACAGCCCTGCAGCTGCCCCGTCGCCTGTACCGTCAGCCCCCACTGCCACGCCTCCCAACAGCACGGTCGCGTATGTGCGGCTGCGCTATCTCTTAACTCTTACCTCATACCTCGTGGCGCCGACGACACGCTAGAGGCAAGACTGGGGTGGACCGGCTCCGCTGACCGTAAGGAAGCGACATGACGTCAACTGGTACAGGCGACGAACTCAGCTTCGCCCGCGACATCAGGCCGCTGTTCCGCGAGAAGGACCGCGACTCGATGATGCGTGCATTCGACCTGTTCGATTACGCGGATGTCGTCGAGCATGCGACGCCATCGTCGGCATGCTGCGCAGCGGCAAGATGCCGTGCGACGGAGCGTGGCCCGCCTCCCAGGTAGACAAGCTCCAGCAGTGGATTGACCAGGGCAAGCCCGCCTGAGTTCAGTTAAATGGCGCATGGCACTTCCAGAACGGCAAGGTCACTGAGATCCTGACAGTCCAGGACCGGTTCGCGATCCTGAAGCAGATCGGGTACCTCCCGGAAAGCGTGCACGCCGCCTAAGTGCCGAGCCGATCGGCGCGCCGCGTCGCCAAGGATGACCGCCAGCTCCCGCGCGCGTGACCACATCGGCCAGTGGCCGGTCGGCAGATCGACGTAGCTGACGTCACGCAGCTCAGCCAGCTCGCCGACCCACGGATGATTGGCTTCGACGGCAGCCTTGACCTGATTCGACGACATCGACGCGCACACCACGATGCTCGGCACATCCACCCGCCGCTCGTCAGCCAGCCGCGGCGTCTCGCGCAGGGCCGCACCCGGCTCAGGCACGGCGCGCTCTCGGAAGGCCGCCAGCTGCTCGCCGCTGAGGCCTTGCAGGCTGCTGCCGCCTGCTTCCAGCTCTGGCCACGAGGGCAGCGGCAACTCGGTCGCGTCGAAGGCGGCGTCCAGCGCGTGGGCCGCAGGCCCGGAATCGACGTAGACCATAGCCGCGAGCTGGTCGGGAATGCGGTCGCTCGCGGCGTAGCCAGGAACACCTGCCCCGCTGTGCACGGCGAGCACAACCGGCGCGCCTTTCGCGGTCACCGTCTGGCAGATCGCCTCGATGTGGTCGGACAGGGTGATCGCCGACCGGTCGGTGTCCGGGGACTCCAGTCCCGGCAGCGTGATCGCGGTGACGTCATGGCCGTCGGAACGCAACGCGGCGACAACATCGTCCCACGCCCAGGCACCGAGCCAGAATCCAGGGACGAGCACTATCGGAGCGGTGGTCACACCCGCGAGGCTACTCGCGCCGCGATGACGCCCGGCAGCCTGTCCTTCACCTCCGGCTCATCGTCGGACCAGTCAGAGGCGCGTGCTGAGCGGCTGCGTGCCGCGGATCCCTCCTCGCCAGCCACCGGCCCTGAGCGGCGTGGCCAGCATCACACGTCCGCTGCGCGCGGCATCCAATCCCGCAGGGAGCTCAGCTACGTAATTGTGCTGACAGTTACTTGAAAGCGCAACCTGGCGCTGTCGGGCCGCGCTAGAGGGGAGAGCAACGCAGTGCGGAACTTTGTGGCGAAGCGGATGTCGGCGCGGGCCCGGCTGGCCGCCGGGGCGGGCAGTGCTTTTGGCGTGGCGCTGCTGGTGGCGGCCTGCAGCACCGGAAGCAGCGGTACCGCAGCGGCGGGCAGCAGCTCGCCGGCCGGGGCGTCGTCCTCGAGCGCCGCCGCCGGCGGTTCGGGTTCTACGGTCATCACGACCGTCTCATCGTCGGCGGGCACGTTCCTGGCCAATAGCTCGGGTCACGCGGTGTACCTGTGGACCAAGGACAGCAACGGCATGTCAGCCTGCTCGGGGGCGTGCGCGGGCGCGTGGCCGCCGGTGACGACCACCGGTACGGTGACCGCGTCCGGCGAAGCAAAGTCCAGCGACCTGAGCACGATCACCCGATCGGACGGCACCAAGCAGGTGACCTACGACGGGCACCCGCTGTACTTTTTCTCCGGCGATTCCGGCCCGGGAATGGCTAGCGGGCAGGGCAACGACGGGTTCGGGGCGAAGTGGTGGCTGGTTTCCCCGTCCGGCAGCGACGTCACCTCCGCCGTGAGCGCTTTCACCATGAGCGGGTCCGGGACCTCGCCGGCGCCGGCCGCGACTCCCACGTCGTCGAGCGCGGGCGGCGGCTGGTCCTGACCCGGCGATCCACGACACTGCGATGACAGCGTTCCTGAGCCGGATGAGGGGCAGCGGAACCCACCAGACCCGGCCCGAGGGGGGAGTATCGGCACCTCCCCTCGGGCCGGCCCGGCCGGTCGGCCAGTGGGGTTTCACCGGAGTCGCGGTCACTTCGCTGGGCGGGCCGCTAGCCCTCGCGGCGCTATACGCGCCGTCGATCGCCGCCGGCGCGTCCTCCTCTGCGGGGCTGGCGATGGTCGCGGCGGCCGTGGCGTTCGGCTTCCCGCTGGCGATCTGGCTGGGTTACGCCCGGCACGTGAGCAGCTCCGGCGGCTTGTACTCATTCACCGAGGCTGCGGCCGGCCGCAGGGTCGCCCTGGTGCAGGCCGGCTTGTGGGCGCTGAGCTACCTGCTGTACGTCGTGTACACCACGGCCCAGATCGTCTACGACACGCTGCCCGCGGTGCTGCCCGGCGAGCAGCGGTACCAGACCCCGCTCGAGATCGTCATCCCGGTCGTGCTCGCGGGCGTGATGATCGCAGGCCGCCGCACGGCGCTGCTGGTCATCGGGCTGCTGGCGGCTGGGCAGCTCGCCCTCGCGGCGGCGCTGGCGGGCACGACGGTAGCGAACCTCACGACTCCGTCCGGGAGCTTTGTGGGGTCCGCGCCGGCCGGGTCGCTTGCCATCGCGAGCGGGCAGACCGCGCTGCTGTATATCTGCGGCAGTCTGCCGTTCTTCATGGGCGGCGAGCTGGGCGGCAACCTGCGCCAGGCATCCCGCACCTCGCGGCGCGGCGTGCTCGGCGCCTACCTCGCGACCGTCGTCGTCATCATCGCCGCCGTCGCGCCGCTGGCCGCCG
The DNA here is from genome assembly GCF_049794275.1 of Trebonia sp. NCBI lineage: Bacteria > Bacillati > Actinomycetota > Actinomycetes > Streptosporangiales > Treboniaceae > Trebonia > Trebonia sp. The sequence continues at coordinate 7,984 of NZ_JBARCR010001010.1, read as the reverse complement.
ACCCGGCGCTGATGCACGCCCCGATCCCCGGGATGGCCGTGGCGCAGCGGTTCGTCGGGCATGGCTTCGCCGTCGCCGTGGGGATCGGCGTAGCGGTCAGCGTGGCCGGGGTCATCCTGGTGGAGTATCTCGCGCTGAGCCGGCTGACCGCCGCGGTCACCTCATGGCCGCTGCGCCGTGTCGTCATCGGCATCGGCGCCGTCATGGTCGCCGCCGCGCCGGTGCTGCTCATCAACCCTGACCGGATCTACGATGCGCTGCTCACGCCCTCGCTGTTCGCGCTGTGGCTCAGCCAGCTCGTCACCTTCGCCGTCTACCCGAGGTTCGTCGCCCGGCACGGCGGCCGGATGGTGCCCGCCTGGGTGCTGACGGCCGGTGCCGCTGCCCTGGCTGTCTACGGACTGTGGACGACGATCCAGACCACGTCCATCTGACCCACGGATTGATGGCGAGTAGAATGTGCTGCGTGCCCGCGCGCGCGCTATTTCATACCGCGCCGCGCTGCGTGGCGATCAGGGAACTGGCCACACCGCAGCCTGCGGCCGGTGAGGTCCTTGTCCGCACCTTGTGCTCTGGCATCAGCGGTGGCACCGAACGGCTGGTGTACCGCGGCGAGGTACCTGCCGAGTTGGCGCTGGACGACACGATCGACGCGCTGAGCGATACCTTCTCCTATCCCTTCGCCTATGGCTATGCGTGCGTCGGCCAAGTAGCGGAGTCCGACCAGACGGTCTTCGCGTTCCATCCGCACCAGGACGTCTTCGCGGCACCGGCCAGTGAACTGATTCCGCTGCCTCCCATCGATCCCGCATCCGCCACCTTGTTCCCGCTGGTCGAAACGGCATTGCAGGTGACGCTCGATGCCGGGGCTGGATATCGCGAGCGGGTCATCGTGCTCGGCGCCGGCGTGCTCGGGCTGCTGACCGCCCTGTTGTTGCAGCGCTCCGGGTGGCGTCCTCTGATCGCCGAGCCGCAGCCGTGGCGCCGCGACATGGCCGACAGTCTCGGCGCCACCGCCGCAGCGCCGGAGGAGCTGGCGGAACAGAAAGTGCCGCTGGTCATTGACGCCAGCGGTAACCCGGATGCGCCAGCCATGGCGCTGAACATTCTGGCCCACGAGGGAACCCTGCTGATCGCATCGTGGTTCGGTACCAAACCAGTGGTCCTGCCGCTGGGCGGCGCCTTCCACCGGCGGCGTCTGATCATCCGCAGCACTCAGGTTTCGACGGTGCCGGCCCGGCTGTCCGGGACCTGGACCCGGTCCCGGCGCAGGCAGGAAACCATTGAGCTGCTGACTGAACTACCGTTGGCACAGCTGTGCACCCACGTCTTCGCCTTCAGCCAGGCAGCCGAGGCGTTCCGAGCCGTAGACAAGGGGACACCGGGACTGATGCATGCCGTTCTTGACTACGACAGGAGTGCTGCCGGTGACGTGTGAAGTCGGGTTGAGCCGAAGCGTCCATGCTTTCCACATCATGCCGGGACTGCCCGGTCCGGAGGGGCAACTGCATGATCATGACTACCGGATTGAGGTCGTGGTGGACCGTGAGCAGCTCGACGACCGGGGTATGGTCTGTGATCTGGATGTACTGGAAGCGGCGCTGACCAAGCTGACCAGCCAGGTCGAAGACCGCAACCTGGAGGAGATACGCCCAGCCGAGGCCGAGGCGGTCACAGTTGAGGTGTTCGCCCGCTGGGTGCATGACAGCCTCGCGCCCGCCGTCGCTGCCGCGGGAGGCGAGGGGCTAGCAGTGCGGGTGTGGGAAACTCCCGTCGCGTTCGGCGGATACCACGCACGATGCTGACGCCTGCCTCACCTGGGCGACCTGGCAATCCTGACGGGCCGATACCTCGTACTTCATAGGCGCAACCCTGACACAACACTTTCGTCATCCTCGCGGGACAGCCAAATGACACTGGGTTGGGACAACCCCACAGCACCTCCCACCACCACTATCCTGCTGCGGCACGGCGATACCCCGCTGTCACCCGAACACCGCTTCAGCGGGCTGTGCGACGTCCCGCTGAGCGCCAGCGGAACCCGGCAGGCCCGGGCCGCCGCCTGCCGCCTCGCTACCGGTGCCCCGATCGACGCGGTGGTCAGCTCGCCATTGCAGCGCGCTGCCGCCACCGCCGCCATTGCGGCGGGCGAACTGGGCTTGACCGCAGTCATCGACGATGATCTGCGTGAAACCGACTTTGGTGAGTGGGATGGCTTCGCCCTGGCAGAAATCCAGCAGCGCTGGCCCGCAGCCGCGGCAGCCTGGCGACGTGACCCCGAGCAGGCGCCACCGGGCGGCGAGAGCTTCGCTGCCACCGCACACCGGGTAAACCGGGCCTGTGATCGGGTGCTGCGGGACCACGACGGCAAGACCGTCCTGATGGTAAGCCATATCACGCCGATCAAAATCCTGCTTTGCCGGGCTCTCGGCGTCCCGCTTGGCACCCTTTACCGGCTATATCTCGGCTCCGCCTGCATCAACGAAATCCAATGGCACGGCCGCGAATTCGCCGCCGTCCATCGGGTCAACGACACCAGCCACCTTCCGTGACTCAGCGGGCCCTGGTCTTATCGGTTCCGCGCGTCAGAAGGGAAGGCGTCACCGCCCTGAGGTCCCGCTGACCGGGGCAGTTCCGGGTGCTGCGAGTCCGGGCGCCAACGCCGCGTTGGACGAGGCCGTGCCGAAGGCGTCGAGAAACTGGTTACGGAAGGCGTTCATTGGCACGAGCGGAGCGGAGCTGCTGGGCAGCATCCCGTCCTGCCAGCGCCAGGAGGCAATCTGCCGGAACACAGACGGGTCGTGGGCGATGATCGAGATCGGCACCTCGTGACTGGTACGTCCGGGGGTGCTGATGGGGGTGTCGGGTTCCTCATCGCCGAGCAGGATGAGCACGAGATTTGGGTCGTTGAGCTCGGTGACCCATGAGGTGAGGGCCTGCATCGTGTACTGCATCGACGTGCTGTAGAACTGGCGCTCGAGGTTGGCGTTGCCCTGGACCGTGGTCCGGGATGGGCCCTTAGCGGGCATGGGGTCGAATATTGAGCCGTCGCCAACCTTGTTCCAGGGCACCATGGTCGGCAACGGGGCCCACGGCCAGTGCGAGGAGGTCAGGTCGATCTCGGCCATCACCGGCTTGTGGCCGGGGGCAAGTTCGAGCCGCTGGAACGCGGAGAGGGCGTACTGGTCGGGCATCGGAGAGTAACTGAAGGTCGGTCCGTGGTAGCCAACGTTGTAGCGGCTGAGGAGCTGGTCGTAGTGGAAAAAGGACTTGCCGGGCGGCCAGGCCCCATTAGTGGGGCTGTCGCTGACGGTGTGCCATCCGGCCTTGTCAAAGGCGTCGCTGAGGGTGAACCGGCTGGTGCCGAGGAGCTCGGCATACCGCTGAGTGCTGTTGACCCACACCCCCGCCTGCAGGGTGGAATGGGCGAGTTGACTGGTCCCGCCGTAGCTTGGGGCGTTAACCCAGGCGCTCTGTGTGGACCAGCCCGCGCTGGCCAGCGATGCGTTGTCCTGGCGGACGGCGGCGTCGATGCCTGGAGAGAAGGTCGTGCCCTGGAGCGAAACCTGTCCGTAGCTCTCGACGAAGGCGATGATGACGTCCTTGCCGCGCAGTCCGGTGAGCAGGTCCGAGGCGGGGACGCGGGCTTCTGGGTCGGAGCTGTGGATGGTCTGCTCGAAAAGGCGCTGGTCGGCGAATGCTGCCTGGGTGGCGCGCACCTGCGCGACGGCCAGCCCGGCGGCGCTGGTGGAGGCGACCGGGGATCCCGGGACAAGTTGCAGTGACAGGCCTGCGCACACTGCCCAGACCGCTGTGAGTGCAGCGAGGCCGCGAACCGTGGCGCGGCGATGGCGGGCGGCCACAGTGGTGATGTGAATCGTTGCCGCGGTGATCGCGCAGGCGAGCAGGATGAGACCGAGACCGAGCACGGCGAGCGCTACGTCTGTGAGCGTGGGGCCGATCGAGTCGCGGATCACGCCCAGAGCCGAGCCGATGCTGCCCCAGTCAAACACCGGGTTGAACGCGCGGTCGTCGAATTCGTAAAAGGCTATGTTGAGGATCTTGGCGAAGGTGAGCACGCCGAGCAGGACTCCGGCGACGGCGGCCACGATCCGTCGCGGCCAGGGGGGCAGCACCAGCGCGACAGCAACCAGGACCAGCCCCTCCAGGGGGATGCGGGCAAAGGCGGCGGGGGTGAACAGCCAGGCACGGTCGGGCGCAAGGAGGTCACTCCACAAGAGCGCGATCGCGAGCACGCCAATGGCCACCCGCAGTGCCAGGCGAGTGCGCGGGCCGGCGCCGGTGCGGTACAGCCAGATCACGTCGTGGCCGAACGACTCGGCCAGGAGCAGCAACGCGGCGGCAACCGCGATCATCCCGGTGCGGCGGTCGACCAGTCCGGATGCGGCGATAGTGAGCACGATGCCCTGGACCGCGGCCACGACCTTGCGCCAGTACCGGGGTGGCAACGGCGCGGCCAGCCACGGGATCAGCCAGCCCGCCAGCAGCAGCGCGTAGGGAGCGGCGCCGATGACCAGCACCCAGCTGCCATACGCCTGCGACACGACGATGCTGAGCAGCAGGATGAGGAAGGCGTCGACCTGGCCATCGATACGGCCGCCCAGTGAGGTGGCGGTGCCGGTCCGGCGCGCCACCTGCCCGTCCACCGCGTCGAGCGCTAGCGCGACGGCGGAAAGGGTAACCAGCGCTGTGCTCGACACCGGCCGGCCCAGCGACAACGAGGCGGCGACCAGGCCCGCGACCCCGGCGCACAACACCGCCCGGGTCAGGGTGACCCAGTCCGCCGGGAATATCTCCGGCTGATCGCTCCGCAGGCGGGCGATGACGATCAGCGCCGTCGCAGCCCAGCCGGCGGCCAGCCCGGCGATCCAGCCAGCGACGCCGAGACTGGCGGCGACGGACACGACGCCGAGCAGAGCGGCTGTGGAGAGCACCCCCAGGATCGCCGCGAGCCGGATCGTACCCTGAACCACCGGGCGAGTTGCCTGCACCGCGCTTTCATCCGCCGCGCTTTCATCCGCCGCGCTTTCATCCGCCGCGCTTTCATCCGCCGCGCTTTCATCCGCCGGGCGAATCGCACGCATCGCGCCTCCATCTGTGTAGCCGGGCCGACATCGCCCGCCGGAGTGGGATCCACCCGCGGTGCGGCTGGAATGGGAGCTCGAACACCACCGTCAACAGGGTGGCCGCCGTCGTACGTGCTGCAGGAGCGGCTGGCACGGTGGCAGGCGGTGGATGCTTGAGGACGTCTGTCATCAGGCCTCGAACCCCAGGTCTGCGGGACCGGCGAGCGGACCGGTGGGCCGGCGCGGCCTGCCAGCGTGGTCAAAACTCCGCGACAGCAGATCATGCCCGCCACGCTGGGCCTTGGTGGCCAGGTAGGCGGCGTTGGCCCCGGTAAGGTGCAGCGCGGTGGGGACTCGGCTGGCGATCGTGATGCCCAGACGGGCCAGCTGAGTACCCTTGTCCGGGTTGTTGCTCAGCAGCGCGATGCGGTCGGCGCCGAGCGCGTGCAGCATCTGGGCCGCGCTGGTGTAGTCGCGCTCGTCGGCCTGGTGACCGAGCGCTAGATTCGCGTCGTAGGTATCCAGACCACGATCTTGCAGCGCATAGGCGTCGAGTTTGTCGTACAGTCCGATGCCGCGCCCTTCCTGACGCAGATACAGCACATAGCCGCCGTGCTTGGTGATCCGCTCGACCGCTTCGCGCAGTTGCGGCCCGCAGTCGCACCGCTGGCTGCCGAATACGTCACCGGTGAGGCATTCACTGTGCAGGCGCACCAGCGGCAGCGCGGCCGCGGCGGGCCGACCAAGTTCCAGGGCCACGTGCTGCTGAGCATCGATCAGGCCGACGAAGCTGACGACGGTGGCAGCGGATGAATAGCCGTCAGCGAAGCGCAACGGGATGCGAATACGCCTGCGGATCGCTGCCGCCTGGACTGCTTCGGTCACGGGACGAGCCGTTCGGCCTCGCGCCAGGTCGAGGGCGCCGTCAGCGGCGTGCCGAGGCCGGCCGCCAGGTATGGCCGGTCAATCACGAACGACCTCCAACGCCCGCGGCGCCGGATCGGGTCGTCTCGACTCGCCCGATTGTCCCTGGTCGCGACGGCGGCGAACGGCGTCTCCCACCAGCAGGCCAGCGCCCGGGGCAACCGCGATCAGCATGAGTACCGCATAGAGAGTGGTGATCGTGATCCCGGTGGCCGCGCCGAGCCCGGCCGCGGCGAAGGCCCAGGCGGCGACTCCTTCCCTTAGCCCCCACCCGCCGATACCAAGGGGGATCACCGTTGCAGTCTGGACCACCATCAACAGCACGAGCAGTTCGCCCAGGGGTGCGGTGCTGCCGGCGACCCGGGCCGCGATGACGAACGTGGCCGTGTGCCCGGCGACGACCAGCACCGAGGACAGCGCGAGCTGGGGCCACACGTGCGGGGCCAGTATGCCGTGGCGCAGGTCATCGGCAACGGCCCGCACGGCGCGAGTCAGCCGGGACCGGCCGCGGCGATCAGTGTGCCTCGCGACCAGCGCAGCACACCCGGCTGCACCCGCGACACCCGCGACACCTGCGAGAACATACGGCAGCGCCGGCCGGACCGGCGAGGTCAGGGTCAGCAACACCACGACGGTCACCACGGCCTGGATGACCTGGCCGCACAGCCGTTCCCACGCCACCGCTCGCAGCCCCAGTACCACGTCTCCGCTGCGCCGGCCGTGCGTGACGGCCCGGTGCACGTCGCCGAGAACCCCGCCGATGAGCACGGAGTTGAGGAACAGGGAGCGGTAGTAGGAGCGGACTGCGGCTGGCAAACCAATGCCCATGCCGAGCGCTTGGGCGGCGACCCGCCATCGCCAGGCCGAACACACCGTGGTCAGGGCAGTGAGCGTGACGGCAGCCACGATCGCCGGCCAGGTGACCGCGCGCAGCCCGTCCTTGAACGGTGCCGAGCCCAACTGCCGCCAGAGAAACCACAGCACGGTGACGGCTGTGGCAAGTCGCAGCAACGGCAAGCCGAGGCGGCGGAGGACCCGACCAGTCCGGACCGGATCTGAGGACACCCTGGCCATAGTAGGTACTACGGATTGAGCAGGTTCTACGGATTGGCTTGGACACATCTTTCAACACTCTTACTACGACAGAAGGCGGCCTAGTGGCCGGATCCGCTAACCCGGCGAGCGGCCCGCGAAGTCAAGCTGGTGAGCGATGTAGACCAGATCGCCCGCAGCCAGCTGCCGACAGCGCACGGCCAGCCAGTCGGCCAGGTCCGCCGGTTCCACCCAATCCGGGCGATCACGCAACGCGTCCCGGATCGTATCGAGGATCTTGCGCAGGAAGTAAGCCTCATCGGCCGGGTAGTTCCCGTCCCAGGCTGGGTGCACGACCCAGTCCGACGACCCCGCCGCCAGCGCGGGCGCCCTCGCATACCGCAGGTGGTGAAACAGGAGTCGGCCTGTCCGGCTTTCCCCGGCCGGCCGGCCGTAGCGGACGCGCTCGTCCATGTCACGGTGGTACGCCCGCATGACCTGGTCGTCGAGCGGATGACCCGGCTCGAAGATGGTCTCGCCGTCGTAGTTGATCGTGAACCAGTAGACGCCGCCGGGGACCAGCAACCGCAACAATCCGGGCACGACGGCCGGCACGTCCACCAGGTCCAGGACGGCGTTGGCGATCAGCACATCGGTCCGCGCCCCGTGAGCGGCCTCCAGGTAACTGCCGAGCTCGGCGTGCACCAGGCGCACCCGCAGATCACCCACCTGCAGCCCATCCGGCAGCAGGTCGGTGCGCAGGCCTCGCGCGGCCGCCCAATCGCGCAGCCACCGGCGCGAGCGATCCAGCAGCTGCCGATCCGCATCCAGCAGGATGTACTCGCCGGCGCCGACAACGCCCCAGTCCAGCAGACGGGCCACCATCGTCCCCAGGCCGGCGCCGACCTCCAGCACCTGCTGCGCACCCGCGGTCATCAGGC
>NZ_JBARCR010001009.1:0-1745 GCF_049794275.1 Trebonia sp. | reverse complement strand
GTATGGCGGCGCGGTCGCTGTGCGGTCGGCCAAGCACCACCTGCCGAACTACGGCGTCTTCGACGAGTACCGGTACTTCGTGCCGGGGAACAGCCTGCCGGTGTTCCGGGTGCCGCTGGGAGACGGCGGGGCGGTGGACGTCGCCATCGCGATCTGCGAGGACCTGTGGCAGGACGGCGGGCCGGTGGCGGTGTGCCTGCGGGCGGGCGCCGGCCTGCTCGTGGTGCCGAACGCCTCGCCCTACGAGCGGGGCAAGGACGACGTGCGGCTCGAGCTGGTCACGCGGCGGGCGCGTGAGGCCGGGGCCGTGCTCGCCTACTGCAACCTCGTCGGCGGGCAGGACGAGCTGGTCTTCGACGGGGACTCGATCGTGGTGACCGCGTCCGGCGAGGTGCTGGCGCGCGGCCCGCAGTTCGAGGAGGAGCTGGTCGTCCTCGACGTCGAGCTGCCCGGGGCGGAGGGCGGCGACGCGCCGGACGGGCCGGTCGACGCCGAGGACGGGACCGCTATCACGATCGAGCGGCTGACCCTGCCCGACCTGCCACTGCCGGAGGTGACGGCAGGGCAGGATGAGCACGGGCCGTTCTGGCCGCGGCTGGACGACCGCGCCGAGGTGTACGCGGCGCTGGTCGCCGGGACGCGGGACTACGTGCGGAAGAACGGGTTCCGCTCGGTCATCCTCGCGCTGTCCGGCGGCATCGACTCGGCGCTGACCGCGACGATCGCCGCCGACGCGATCGGGCCGGAGAACGTCTACGTGGTGCTGATGCCGAGCCGGTACTCCTCGGAAGGATCCGTCACCGACGCCGAGGACCTGGTGAAGCGGCAGGGCATACACGGGCGGACGGTGCCGATCCAGGCCATCGTGGACGCGTTCCGCGACGAGCTCGGCGACTTCCCTGCCGACGGGCTGCCCGCGGAGAACCTGCAGTCCCGGGTGCGCGGCGTGATCAACATGGCGCTGTCCAACGCCAGCAATCATCTCGTGCTCACCACCGGCAACAAAAGCGAGCTGGCGACCGGGTACTCGACGCTTTACGGTGACTCGGCGGGCGGCTTCGGCCCGATCAAGGACGTCTTCAAGACGCTCGTCTGGGACCTGTCCAGGTGGCGTAATGAGTATGCGGAACGTACGGGGGCTACTCCCCCCATCCCCGTTAACTCCATCGAGAAGGCGCCGTCGGCGGAGCTTGCTCCCGGGCAGCTCGACACCGACTCGCTGCCGGCGTACGACGAGCTGGACGCGCTGCTCGACGACTACGTGGAAAAGGACATGGGGTCGGCGGAACTGATCGCCGTCGGCCACGACCGGGCTCTCGTCGAGCGGGTGATCAGGCTCGTCGACCTCGCCGAGTTCAAGCGCCGCCAGTACCCGCCGGGGCCGAAGATCAGCCCGAAGAACTTCGGCCGCGGGCGGCGGCTGCCGATCACCAACGCGTGGCGCGAGCCGCTGCCGCGCAAATAATTCACCCGCGTCGGGTGGCCTGCCGGCGGCCCACTTCCGCGCACCCTTGAAGGGTCTTCTCCGGGTGTGCGGAAGGAGCTGCCGCGGATGCTAAGGAAATACGCCGGTCTCGCCGGCCTGATCGTCTTCATCGTGCTGCCGCTGGCGGCGTGCGGGGCGGCTGGCAGCAGCGTCAGCTCGGCGGTGAGCAGCATCGCCGCCAGCGTCACCGCGACAAGGACCGGCGCGACCGGGCAGCCGACGACGGCCGAGCCGACGACCGCGCCGCCCACGACCGCAC
>NZ_JBARCR010001008.1:0-1511 GCF_049794275.1 Trebonia sp. | reverse complement strand
CGGGTTCAGACCTTCCGCCAGCGGGCTTCGCAGAGCCCGTAGACACCGAAGACGATGAGGCCGGCCGCGGCCAGCAGTACCAGGAACTCGCCGAGCGGCTGATCGCGCAGCGTCAGCAGCGCCTTGTCGATGCCGCCGGACTCGGCTGCCTTATGGGTGACGGCCGCATCGATCACCAGCACGCCAGCCAGAGCGAAGACCAGCCCTCGCGCGATGGTTCCCGTCACGCCCAGCACCTCGACGACGCGACGCGTCCTGGGGCTCATCCGGGCGGTCTGCAGGTGCTTCATGAACTTCTTGCGGGCACCCTCGACGACCAGGGCGACGGCGCAGGCGACGATGGCCAGCCCGACGACGCCGACCAGCACCCGGCCGGCCGTGTGCTGCATGGCGGTGGCCGTGATGTCCTGCTGCCGGCCAGCCTGGCTGCGGTCCGTCCCGGAGATCACCGTGAATGTCAGGTACGACAGGCCCGCGTAGATGACCGCCCGGCCCAGCGACTTGAGCCTGGGCCCGGCCCCGGGCGGCTCGCCAGTGACGCCGAACGCGGCCTCGCTCAGCCGCCACAGCGCGTAGGCCGCGAAGCCGATGGCGAGCAGCCAGAGCGAGACCAGTCCGTAGGATTTGCCTGCGAGCATCTGCAAGGCGCCCTGCTGGTCCGCCTCGTGCGTGCTGTTTCCCAGTGCGACCAGCACCGCGACCCAGCCGACCAGAATGTAAATGACGCCGCGCGCGGTTAGGCCCGCGCGGGCCAGGAAATGCGCCGCCGGGCTGTCGGAAGCCCGCCTTGCGGTGCGCATTGCATCGGGCGCTGATACAGAATGCATACCCGTGACTACCTCGTGAGCGGGTCCCTAAACGTCATCATCAATGCACTTTAAGATCAGGCTGCCCGCATTGCCGGAAGCGTTTCCTATTTCGATAGGGAGGCGGACGGGCGCGACAGTAAATGCGCATTGAATAGGCGTGAAACAGTTCGCGGCGGGCAGTGGGAGGCCCATGTCGGTTCCCCCCGCTACCCGGCGCACTCTCGTCCCGCTTGTCATCGTCACCGCGGCGGCTCTCCTCTTCACGCTCCTGCTTCTCCTGGTACGGCTGCGGTGGGCGCCGCTGGAGTCGGCCGATCACGGCGCCGCGACCGGGCTGAACAGCCTGATCGCCGGGCATCCCGTGGCCGTCAGGATCGTCAAGGCGGTCACCTGGCTGGGCAGCGGCGGTGTGCTGTGGACGCTGACCGGGGCGGCCGCCGTCGTCCTCGCGGTCCGGCGGCAGTGGCGGCTCACGGCCTACCTCCTGGTCGTCGGCGTGGGCGAGCTGGTGCTCGACCCGGTGCTCAAGGTACTGGTCGGCAGGCTGCGCCCGGTGGTGGCGCACCCGATCGCGTACGGTAACGGCGACAGCTTCCCGAGCGGGCACGCGCTCGGCTCGATCGTCTGCTACGGCGCGCTGTTCCTGGTCTTCCTGCCCGCGGTCCGCGGGACGTGGCGGCGCGTGTTCACCGCCGTGATCGT
>NZ_JBARCR010001007.1:0-2505 GCF_049794275.1 Trebonia sp. | reverse complement strand
GCCTGGGTCGAGTCAGCCATCGGGCCGTGACGGTCGGAATTCCAGAGGCAGGGGGTCAAATGGGGAGCACGAAAACCGAAGTGTGGCCGGGACAGGCGTACCCGCTGGGCGCGACCTACGACGGCATTGGAACGAACTTCACGCTGTTCTCCGAAGTAGCCGAGCGCGTCGAGCTATGCCTGTTCGACGACCGCGGAGGCGACGAGCAACGGCTGGACCTGCCCGAGGCACACGGATACGTCTGGCACTGCTCCCTTCCCGGAATCGGTCCGGGAAAGCGCTACGGTTACCGCGTACACGGACCGCATGACCCCGATGCGGGATTGCGGTGCAATCCGGCCAAGCTGCTGCAAGACCCCTACGCCAAGGCGCTGGACGGCCAGGTCAGATGGGACGGCGCCGTCTATGGCTACCCTCTCGGCGGAGACGATCGCGTCCGCAACGACTCGGACAGCGCGCCCTTCGTTCCCCGGTCGGTGGTCACCAACCCCTGGTTTGAGTGGGGTGATGACCGCCCGCTGCGGATCCCCTGGCACGAGACCGTGCTGTATGAGTGCCATGTCAAAGGACTCAGCATGCGCCATCCGGAGATTCCGCCGGACCTGCGGGGTACCTACGCCGGCCTGGCGCATCCCGCCGTGATCGAGCACCTGCGCCGCCTGGGCGTCACCGCGGTGGAGCTGATGCCGGTCCATCAGTTCGTCCACGACCACTACCTGATCGACCGCGGCTTGCGTAACTACTGGGGATACAACTCGATCGGCTTCTTCGCCCCGCACAACGAGTACTCGGCGTGGGGTGTCGCGCAGGTCGTCTCCGAGTTCAGGTACCTGGTGAAGACCCTGCATGAAGCCGGGATCGAGGTCATCCTCGACGTCGTCTACAACCACACCGCGGAGGGCAATCACCTCGGACCGGTGCTGTCGTACAAAGGGATCGACAACCGCGCGTACTACCGGCTGGCCGACGGCGGGCGCTACTACTTCGACACCACCGGCACCGGGAACACGCTGAACATGCGGCACCCGCACGTGCTGCAGCTGATCATCGACTCGCTGCGCTACTGGGTGACCGAGATGCACGTGGACGGCTTCCGGTTCGACCTCGCGGCCAGCCTGGCCCGCCAGTTCCACCAGGTCGACCGCCTGTCCGCGTTCTTCGACCTCATCCAGGTGGACCCGGTGGTGAGCCAGGTCAAGCTCGTCGCCGAGCCCTGGGACGTCGGCGAGGGCGGCTACCAGGTGGGCAACTTCCCGACCCTGTGGTCGGAGTGGAACGGGCGCTACCGCGACACCGTCCGTGACTACTGGCGTAGCGCTGACTACACCTTGCCGGATTTCGCCTACCGGTTGACCGGCAGCTCCGACCTGTACGAGCGGACCGGGCGGCGCCCCTACGCCAGCGTCAATTTCGTCACCGCGCATGACGGGTTCACCCTCGCCGACTTGGTCGCCTACAACAGCAAGCACAACGAGGCGAACGGCGAGGACAACCACGACGGAACTGACGACAACCGCTCGTGGAACAGCGGCGCGGAAGGCCCGACCGACGACCCGGCGATCCTCGAGATACGCGAGCGCCGCCGGCGCGCGCTGATAACGACCCTCCTGGTGAGCCAGGGCGTCCCCATGGTGCGGCACGGTGACGAACTCGGCCATTCTCAGCGTGGCAACAACAATGCCTACTGTCAGGACAACGAGCTTTCCTGGCTCGACTGGGAGCACGCTGACAAGAAGTTTCTGGACTTCTGTGCTGAGCTTGTCGCCTTCCGCCACCGGCATCCAGTCTTCCGGCGGCGTCACTTCTTCGAAGGACGGCCCATCTTCGATACCGGATTGTCCGACATCGGGTGGTTCCGGCCGGACGGGCCCGAGATGACGCCGGACGACTGGCAGACAGGATTCGCCAAATCCCTCGGCGTCTTCCTCAACGGTGACGCGCTGCCTGATCCGGACCGTCGCGGTCACCGGATCAGCGACGACTCCTTCCTGCTGCTTTTCACCGCTCACTATGAGGACGTCACATTCGTGCTCCCCGACGGGCCCTGGGGCGAGCAATGGCTGCTGGACTTCGACACCGCCTTTGCCCCCGTGCCGTCCGAGCCGCGGCCGGCGGGAACCAAGGTCGTGGTCGCCGCCCGCGATGTGCAGATATTCCGGCGCGTATAGCGGTCATCCCGCTCCGGGCCCGTGGAGCCGATTACCTTATAAGCTTGCGCAACGCAGGCGGCACTCGCTGTCGGCTCGGCCGCGGCGGCCGCCAGGAGCGGTTGCGCCGCGGCCGGGACCGCTGGTCCGGAGTGCCTGCCTCAAGCTCGGACCTGAGCCGGCCGAGGTGGCTGATCAGCTCGCCCCGCAACGGCCATCCGACCGGGCGGACCGCCGGAGCGGTCGCCAGCAGCTCGCTGAGCCGGTCTTGCTCGTCGCGCGCCGCGGCCAGGTGACGCTCCAGGTCAGCCTTCAGCACTTCGTGACCGTGCGCGTCCAACTCGGTCGCGAGGCTGCT
>NZ_JBARCR010001006.1:0-7529 GCF_049794275.1 Trebonia sp. | reverse complement strand
AGCGTCGCCAAGGCGCCCGGCGCTAGCCGCGCCCGCGGGGCGGCGCGGACGGCTTTGCCGCCACCGAGCGGAGGCAGGCGCGGTTGGCGTACGCTGCCAAGTGAAATGGTCCAGCACGGGTACACGCCGCGGCGCAGCGCCGGGCTCGCCGCCTACGAGAACGTGCTCGCGCGCGCCGGGCTGGCGCCGGTCGCGGGCATCGACGAGGCTGGGCGCGGGGCATGCGCGGGGCCGCTCGTGGTCGCCGCCGTCGTGCTCGACCAGGCCGGGATCCGGCGGATGCCGCAGCTGGCCGACTCCAAGCTGCTCACCCCTGCCGCCCGCGAGGACGCCTACGGGCACATCATGCGGCACGCGGTGGACTGGCACGTGATCACGATCCCCGTCAACGAGATCGACGGCTTCGGACTGCACGTGTGCAACGTAGAGGGTATGCGCCGGGCGTTCGCGGGGCTGCGCACCGCGCCGGGATACGTGCTGACCGACGGCTTTCCCGTGCGCGGCCTTGGCTCACCCGCGCTCGCGGTGTGGAAGGGAGACCGGGTCGCCGCGTCGGTCGCCGCGGCATCGATCGTCGCCAAAGTGACCAGGGACCGGATGATGCTGGAGCTCGATGAGCGTTATCCCGAGTACGGCTTTTGCCGTCACAAGGGGTATGTAACCGTCGAGCACCTGCGGGTCCTGGATGAGCTCGGGCCGTGTCCCGAGCACCGCAGGTCCTTCCGGTGCGTGCCTGAGCCGGGGCACCTGCAGGTGGAGGGAGAATAGGGGACATGAGCGCGGAAGACCTTGAGAAGTACGAAGCGGAGATGGAGCTGCAGCTCTACCGCGAGTACCGCGACGTCGTCGGCCTGTTCACTCATGTCGTCGAGACCGAACGCCGCTTCTATCTCACCAACGACGTCGACTTGCAGGTGCGCGGCACGGATACCGGTGACGTGTTCTTCGAGGTAACAATGCATGACGCTTGGGTGTGGGACATGTACCGCCCGGCGCGATTCGTCAAGAATGTGCGGGTAGTCACGTTCAAGGACGTCAACATCGAGGAGCTGGCGAAGAGTGACCTCGAACTACCGGAGGACAAACCCGGTTTCTCGGGCTGAGCTTGCGAAGGGGCGGCGTTTCTTACGTGCTTGGACTGCCGGACGGGATAAGAGCCTGCCTCTTCGATATGGACGGGGTCGTGACCAAGACCGCCGTCGTGCACGCCGCGGCGTGGAAGGAAATGTTCGACGGCTTCCTGCGGGAGTGGTCGGCCAAGAACGGGACGCCGTTCGTGCCGTTCGAGTCGGCTGACTACGAAGAGTACGTCGACGGCAAGCCGCGGCTCGAGGGCACGAAATCGTTCCTCGAATCCAGGGGGATATCGCTCCCGGAGGGATCGGAAGACGACCCGCCGGGAGCGTCCACGATCCACGGACTGAGCAACCGGAAGAACGAGCTGGTCCTCGCGGTGCTGAAGCGGGACGGCGTCGAGGTTTACGAGGGCTCCCGCCGGTACATCGAAGCCGTCAGGGCAGCCGGGCTGCGCACCGCGGTCGTGTCGTCGAGCGCGAACACCGAAGCCGTCCTCGACGCGGGCGGCGTCGCCGCCCTGTTCGATGTGCGGGTCGACGCCCTGGTAGCCAAGAAGCTCGGGCTGCACGGCAAGCCCGCGCCCGACACGTTCCTCGAGGCGGCACGCATGCTTGGCTTCGCCGCCGCCGAGGCGACGGTCTTCGAGGACGCGCTGGTCGGGGTTGCGGCCGGCCGCGCGGGTAACTTCGGCTACGTGGTCGGCGTAGACCGGGTGGGGCAGGCGGACGCGCTGCGGTCGCATGGAGCGGACATCGTGGTCCAGGACCTGGGGGAGCTGCTGTGATCACTAACTCGCCCTACGGCGCCGAGCCGTGGTGCCTCACCGAGTCACACGTTGACCTGGACGTGCTCGCGCAGAGCGAGTCGGTTTTCGCCCTGTCCAACGGGCACATCGGCCTGCGCGGCAACCTGGATGAGGGGGAACCGTACGGGCTGCCAGGCACGTACCTGAACTCGCTGTACGAGGTCAGGCCGCTGCCGTACGCCGAAGCCGGGTACGGGTTCCCCGATGAGGGCCAGACGGTCATCAACGTCACCAACGGCAAGGTGATCCGGCTGCTGGTGAACGACGAGCCGTTCGACATCAGGTACGGGTCCGTGCAGTCCCACACCCGGACCCTCGACCTGCGCGCGGGCACCCTGACCAGGACGGTCGTGTGGACCTCGCCGGCCGGGCACACTGTCCAGGTCGAATCAGTGCGGCTGGTGTCGCTGACCCAGCGCGCGGTCGCCGCGATCAAGTACACGGTCAAGCCGGTGGACGAGACCCTGCGCCTGGTTGTGCTCTCGGAGATCGTGGCCAACGAGGAAGTGCCGGTCAGTACCACCGACCCGCGCGCCGCCGCCGTGCTGGCCTCGCCGCTGGTCAGCGAGGAACACCAGGCGTCCGACGGTAAGCACCCGCGCGCCGTTCTCGTCCACAGCACCCGGATGAGCAAGCTGCGGATGGCCTGCGCGATGGCGCACGACGTCAAGGGCCCGAGGCTGATGACGATGGGGACCGAGTCGTTCCCCGACCTCGGCCGGCTGACGGTCGCCGCCCAGGTCAAGGCGGGCGAGGAGCTCAGCCTCGTAAAGTACCTCGGCTACGGGTGGTCGTCGCAGCGCTCGCGGTCCGCGCTGGTCGATCAGGTCCACGGCGCGCTCGCCGCGGCCCAGCTGACCGGCTGGGAAGGGCTGATCAAGGAGCAGCGGGAGTACCTGGACTCGTTCTGGGAGGGCGCCGACGTCGAAGTCGACGGTGACGTCGAGATCCAGCAGGCAGTCCGGTTCGGCCTGTTCCACATCATGCAGGCGGGCGCCCGCGCCGAGTACCGGCCGATCCCGGCGAAGGGGCTGACAGGGAACGGGTACGACGGGCACACGTTCTGGGACACCGAGATGTTCGTGCTCCCCGTCCTGACGTACACCCTGCCCGGCGCGGCGGCGGACGCGCTGCGCTGGCGGTACCTGGTGATGGACGTGGCTCAGGACCACGCCAAGGAACTCGGCCTGGCGGGTGCCGCCTTCCCGTGGCGGACGATCCGCGGCCAGGAAACCTCCGGGTACTGGCCCGCCGGTACGGCCGCGTTCCACATCAACGCCGCCATCGCGTACGCGGCTATGAAATACATCGACGCGACCGCAGACGAGGCGTTCGAGAAGGAAGTCGGCCTGCCGCTGCTCGTCGAGACAGCGCGACTGTGGCGCTCCCTCGGCCAGCACGACGCCCAGGGGAAGTTCCGCATCGAGGGCGTGACAGGGCCGGACGAGTACAGCGCCGTCAAGGACAACAACGTCTACACGAACCTGATGGCGCAGGCCAACCTCTCCAGCGCCGCCGACCTGGCGGAAAAACTGCAGGAGGTGGCCCGCGAACTCGGCGTCACGACCGAGGAGGCCGCCGCGTGGCGGGACGCCGCCGCCGACATGCACATCCCCTTCGACTCCCGGCTCGAGGTCCACCCGCAGCACGACGGGTTCACCCAGTACGCCAGGTGGGACTTCGCCGGCACCCCGGAAGAGAACTACCCGCTGCTCCTGCACTACCCGTACTTCCAGCTGTACCGCAAGCAGGTCGTCAAGCAGGCCGACCTGGTACTGGCGATGCAGATGCGCGGCGAAGCCTTCACCCCCGAGCAGAAGCGGCGGAACTTCGACTACTACGAGGCGCTCACCGTCCGGGACTCGTCGCTGTCCGCCTGTACCCAGGCGGTGATGGCCGCCGAGGTCGGGCACCTCGATCTCGCCTACGACTACCTCGCGGAAGCCGCGTTCATGGACCTCCAGGACCGCGAGCACAACACCAAGGACGGCCTGCACATCGCCTCCCTGGCCGGAGCCTGGACCGCGCTGGTCGGCGGCTTCGGCGGGATGCGCTGCGGCTCTGGCCAGCTCATGTTCAGCCCGCGCCTGCCTCCGGGGATAGTGGGGCTGTCGTTCCGCCTCCGGTACCGCGACCGGATCGTGCACGTCGAGGTCCGTTCCCGCGAAGCCACCTACTCGCTGCTGTCCGGCGACTCCATGCCGATCACTCACCACGGCCAGCAGGTATCCCTTGGCACCGACCCGGTCACCGTCGACATTCCGCCGATCGAGCCGCTGCCCAGCCCGTCGCAGCCGGCTGGGCGGGTCCCGCAATCCCGCCGCAGCCGCCAGTAACTTTTATCCGGAACGTCCCCGGCCGACTCTGCGGCCGATCACTGCTCACCGCGCGGCCCGGCCGCACGATTTCCATGAATTGCCCGAAGCAAGCGTCTGCCCCGCGCCAAATCGCCGGGGGTCCCCCGGGCATTAGAACAGACGCCTACGACATTTCGGCTGACCTTTATCCACAGCCGGGCGGTTCTTAAGGATTCCTCCACAGCCGTGAATTCGGTGCTGCGCGGTGCTCGCGTGGCGAGCCATCGTCGTTGCTGGAGGTGATGACGATGGGCGCGAAAGACGTGCTAGGACGGGACGGCGAGCAGGCCGCGGTTACCTACCTTGAGGGTTGCGGTTTCCGGATCCTTGACCGCAACTGGCGGTGCGCCGACGGTGAGATCGACATCGTCGCGGTCGAGCGGCACACGTTCGTCGTCTGCGAGGTGAAGACCCGGTCCGGCACGCGGTACGGCACTCCGCTCGAGGCGGTCGGCCGGGCGAAACAGGCCAGGCTGCGCAGGCTGGCCGTCCGCTGGCTCACCGCGCACGGGATCCGGTTTGACCAGATACGCATTGACGTCGTTGGGCTGCTGCACGATAGCGCCGGCGGGTTCACGGTTGAGCATGTCCGGGGGGCGGTCTAGATGGCGCTCGCCCGGGCGCATTCGGTCGCGATTGTCGGCGTCGAAGGTCACCTAATCGAGGTGGAAGCGGATATCGCCCAGGGATTGCCCATGACGATCCTGATCGGCTTGCCTGATACGGCGCTGCGGGAGGCGCGGGACCGGATCCGCGCCGCGATCGTCAATAGCGGGGAGAGCTGGCCGCAGCAGAAGATCACCGTCGGCCTGTCCCCGGCCAGCCTGCCCAAACGCGGCAGCGGTTTCGACCTAGCCATCGCGGTCGCCATCATGACCGCTAACAATGCCCTGCCGCTGTCCGCCCCGGCGGGGAAGATGTTTCTCGCGGAGCTCGGCCTCGACGGGCGGCTGCGACCGGTCCCTGGAGTCCTGCCGGCAGTCATCACGGCGGAACCCTGCGTAGACACGGTCGTCGTAGCGGCGGAGAACGCGGCCGAGGCGAGGCTAGTGCCGGACGTCCGCGTGGTTGCGGCGGACAGCCTGGCGGAGGTGGCGATCTGGCTGCGCGGCGGGCCGGCCCCGACGCCGGCCCCGTCGCCAGCGCCGTCCCCGCGCCCTCGCGGTCCTGGCGGCAAGCCGGTCAGGGCCAGAGCGGTCCTGGATCTGGCTGATGTGCTTGGCCAGTCCGAGGCCAGGATGGCGGCTGAGATCTGCGCCGCAGGCGGACACAACCTGTCCCTGCTGGGCCCGCCAGGCGCTGGCAAGACGATGCTTGCGGAGCGGCTCCCGACCATCCTGCCGCGGCTGGACGCCGCCGCGGCCCTGGAAGTGACGTCGATCCACTCGGTGGCCGGCACGCTGGTGCCGGGGACGGGGCTGGTGGCAGAGCCGCCGTTTTGCGCACCGCATCACACGGCGAGCAAGGCCGCGATCGTCGGCGGCGGCAGCGGGCTCATCCGGCCAGGCGCGGCCAGCCTGGCGCATCGCGGCGTGCTGTTTCTCGACGAGGCCCCGGAATTCGGCCGGGACGTGCTTGACGCGCTGCGCCAGCCGCTAGAGGCGGGCGAGGTGGTGATCGCCCGCCAGGCGATGACCGCCCGGTTTCCAGCCCGGTTCACGCTGGTCCTGGCGGCCAACCCGTGTCCGTGCGCGAGGGCGGCCACGCCCGGCGGGGCGGCATGCGAGTGCAGCCCGGCGGCCCGCAGACGGTACCTGGGACGGCTGAGCGGGCCGCTACTGGACCGGGTCGACGTCAAGATCACCCTGGAGCCCGTCAACCGGCGGGAGATGCTGTATGACCGCAAGCACGCGGAATCGAGCGCGGTCGTCGCGGGGCGAGTCGCCGCGGCCCGCGACCGCGCCGCCAGGCGACTAGCCGGGACGCCATGGCGGCTGAACGCCGAGATCCCTGGCGCCGAGCTACGCCGGGCCTTCCCGCCCGAGCAGGGCGCGCTGAAGTCGCTTGACCGCGCGATGGAGCTCGGCCAGGTGTCCGCCCGCGGTGCCGACAAGATCGTCCGGGTGGCGTGGAGCGTCGCCGACCTGGCGGGCAAGCCCTGCCCTGGCGCCGGAGAGATCGACGTCGCGATCGCGCTATGGCTGGGAGTGACCAAGTGAGCGCCGCGCTAGACGAGGGGTCCTACGCCCGCGCCGCGCTCACGTACCTCGCCGAACCGGGAGATCTCAGGCTGGGCGCCCTGGTCCGAGACCGCGGAGCGGCGAGCACACTCGCGGCGATCAAGAAGGGCGAGTTCCCCGGTCTTGCCTCGCCAGACGCCGCCGCGACACGAGCCATGCGGCGCTGGCAGGTGCGGCTGGCTGAGGTCCCGTCGCCAGACGAGGTGGCTGGCTTCTGCCGCGCAGGCATCAGGGTCGTCTGCCCCGCAGACCCGGAATGGCCCGCACAGCTCAGCGACCTAGGCGACGCGCAACCGTACGCGCTGTGGCTGCGCGGCAGCGCAGACCTGCGGTTCAGCTGCCTGCGTTCGGTCTCGATCGTGGGTTCCCGGGCCGCGACCGCCTATGGCTCCTACGTCGCGTCCGAATTCGCCGCCTCGGTTGCCGCGCGCGGCTGGGCGGTGATCTCAGGCGGCGCCTACGGGGTCGACGCGGCGGCGCATCGCGGCGCGCTCGGCGCCGAGGGCGTGACCATCGCCGTGCTGGCCTGCGGGGTAGACATGCCCTATCCGGCCGGCCACAAGGAACTGCTCGACGCGATCGCCGCGCAGGGAGTGGTGGTCAGCGAGTGGCCGCCGGGCGCTAATGCCACCAGGCTCAGGTTCCTCGTCCGCAACCGGGTCATCGCGGCGCTGGCCCCGGGAACGCTCGTCATCGAGGCGGGCCAGCGCAGCGGCGCGCTGAACTCAGCCCGGCACGCCCGCGACCTGAGCCGCCGGCTGATGGCGGTGCCAGGACCGGTCACCTCCGACCTGTCCGCGGGGTGCCACCACATCATCAGGGAGTGGCAAGGCACGCTCGTCACCAGCGCCGCCGAGGTCATTGAGTGCCTGTCCCCGATCGCTGCCGCGTCCGGACTGGCGCCGCCAGCGGTGCTGGGCCGCGACGCACTCGACCCGGAGACAGCCGC
The DNA here is from genome assembly GCF_049794275.1 of Trebonia sp. Classification (NCBI taxonomy): domain Bacteria; kingdom Bacillati; phylum Actinomycetota; class Actinomycetes; order Streptosporangiales; family Treboniaceae; genus Trebonia; species Trebonia sp. Next base: position 161 of record NZ_JBARCR010001006.1, on the reverse strand, counting down.
GGTACTCGACGCGCTGCCATCGCGCGGCGGCACGGGCCCGAACCGGATAGGACACCGGGCCGGGCTCGAACCCGGCACGGTACTGCGCTGCCTCGGAGCACTGGCGGCAGCGGGTTTCGCCGAACGCTGCGAGCAGGGCTGGCGGCTCCGCCGCTCTTGAC
>NZ_JBARCR010001005.1:0-9102 GCF_049794275.1 Trebonia sp. | reverse complement strand
GCCGACGGCGGTCCCGGCGTGATAGGCGGCCGCCAGCGGGGCGACGCGCTGCGGACGCCCCGGGTCGCTGGTCTCGGCGCGCTGTCCAGGCGCGGCTTCCGTCCCGTCGTCGCGCCGTGGGATCTCCATGATCCGGTACGCCGGCAGCAGGCACGGTAGCGTCCTCGCCCAGTCCGCGCTGTCTCGCACCGTAGCCACCCCAACACCGTGGGTCAGAAATTGCCCTCACCGACGATCACGGCTGAACGGCCCGGCCGGCTCAACTAAAGCTCAACCGAAATGCCAGCCCCCCGCTGCCAGCCGACTGCCTGCGAGCCCACAGCAAAGCGGAGTGCGCAGTGTGGTGCGGGTGTGGCTCAGGGGCCGAGGACCTGCTCGAGGTAAGAGTTGGCGAAGCGGCGGTCTGGGTCCACCTCGTCGCGGACCCGGAGGAAGTCGGCGAACCGGGGATAAAGCTCACCGAGCTGCGCGGCGTCGCGCGTGTGCATCTTGCCCCAGTGCGGGCGGCCGCCGACGGCGGCCGCGATCGATTCGAGCGCGCGGAAGTATTCCTGGTACGGCAGTCCCGCGTACTGGTGGATCGCCACGTAGGCGGAGCCCCGGCCGTAGGCGGTGGACAGCCAGATGTCGTCGGCGGCGGCGACGCGGACCTCGACGGGGAACATTACCGGGTCGGCGAGCCGCGGCACCGCGGCGCGCAGTTCGCCGAGCACGTCGAGGAGCGACTCGCGGGGCACGGCGTACTCCGATTCGACGAACCGGACCCGGCGCGGCGTCACGAACACCTGGTGCGAGGGGGCGGAATACGCTCGCTTCGAGAGCGTGCCCGCGGCGAACCTGTTGAGCGGCTTGATGAGCGCGGGCACCGCGCGCCCGGTGCGGCACAGCGCGCCGAACGCGGCGTTCTCCATCACCTCGTACTCGAAGAAATGCCGCCACGCCGGCATTCGCGGCAGTTCTGTCCCCCGGTTGTTGCGCTTCACCAGCGCGTTCTTGCCGTAGGGGAACCAGTAGAACTCGAAGTGGTCGTTTGACGCCGCGAACTCGCCGAAGCGCTCGAGCACCTCACCCAATGGCATCGGCCGCTCGTCGGCGGACAGGTCGAACGCCGGGACGCACTTCAGGGTCACGGTGGAGATCACGCCGAGCGCGCCGAGGCCTACCTGGGCGGCGGCGAACAAGTCGGGCCGCTGCTGCGGCGAGCAGGAGACGACCGACCCGTCGGCGAGGATGAGCTCTAGCGCGGCGACCGCGGTCGCGATGCCGCCGAGCCGGGCGCCGGTGCCGTGCGTGCCGGTGGAGATCGCCCCGGCGATCGTCTGCGCGTCGATGTCACCGAGGTTGGGCATCGCCAGGCCAAGCACGTCGAGCGCGGCGTTGAGCCGCCGGATCGTGGTGCCCGACCGGACCGTGACCAGCCCCGAGTTCGCGTCCGCCGAGATGACGCCGGCCCACCCGGACAGGTCGAGCGCCGCTCCAGAGGTGGCCGCCGTCGGCGTGAAGGAGTGCCCGCTGCCGAGCGCCCGCACGGTGAGGCCGGCCGCGGCCGCGTCCTTGATCGCGTCCGCGATCTCCTCGGTGCTGCGCGGCCAGTAGCGTTGCGCCGGATCCGCGGTCGCCGTCCCTGCCCAGTTCTGCCACGTCATATCGGGTGATTTTTCCTGATTTTGATTCCCGTGTGTCTAACCTCTGCCGCAGACAGGCTACTGTCTGGCTATGTCTGGCAGCACTCTGGCGAAACCCGGCACCGGCCAGGACCGGTACGAGCAGGCGACCGCCCACCTGGACCCGCCGTTCGCCGTGGTCGACGTGGCCGCGTTCGACAGCAACGCGCGCGACCTGGTCCGCCGGGCCGGCGGCCTGCCGATCCGGGTTGTCAGCAAGTCGCTGCGCTGCCGGTACCTGGTCGAGCGGGCGCTCGCCCAGCCGGGGTACCGGGGCATCATGTGCTACTCGCTGGCCGAGGCGCTGTGGCTGCACTCGGCCGGCATGAGCGACGACCTGCTGGTCGCCTACCCCACCGCGGACCGCGGCGCGCTGCGCGCGCTCGCCGCGAACGCCACGGCGCGGCAGCACATCACGGTGACCGTCGACTCCGCCGCGCACCTCGACTTCATCGACGCGACGCTCGGCGAGGGTCACCCCGGGATCCGGGTATGCCTGGAACTCGACGTGTCGTGGCGGCCGCTCGGCGACCGGGCCGCGGTGCAGATCGGGACCTGGCGGTCGCCGCTGCGCGAGCCGGCGCAAGCGGCGCTGGTCGCGGAGGCAATCCTGGCGCGGCCGGGTTTCGTGCTCGTCGGTGTGCTGGGTTACGAGGGCCAGATCGCGGGCCTCGGCGACTCCCCGCCAGGGAACCCGGTCCGCGCCGCGCTGGTCCGGGCGATCCAGGCCAGGTCGGCGGCCGAACTGCGCGAGCGGCGCGTCGAGACCGTACGCAGGATCCGCGCGCTGACCACCCTGGAGTTCGTCAACGGTGGCGGCACCGGGTCGCTCGAATCCACCGCGGCGGACGAGTCGGTCACCGAACTGGCCGCCGGGTCGGGCCTTGTCGGGCCCACGCTGTTCGACGCGTACCGCAAGTTCCGGCCGCGGCCCGCCGTCATGTTCGCGCTGCCGGTGGTCCGGCGGCCGGCGCCGCGCATCGCCACCCTGTTCAGCGGCGGCTATGTGGCGTCGGGAACCGGGACACGGGACCGGCTGCCCACGCCATTCCGGCCCGCTGGGTTGCGACTGTCGCGCGTCGAGGGCGCCGGCGAGGTGCAGACGCCGGTGCTCGGCGTCGCGGCGGACGGCCTCCGCATCGGCGACCGGGTCTGGCTGCGGCACGCCAAGGGCGGCGAACTCGCCGAGCGCCTGACCGAATACCACGTGATCGAGGACGTCGCCGTGGCGCAAAGCGTGCCGACCTATCGCGGGGAAGGACAGTGCTTTGGATGAAGCGGTCACGGCCAGCCCGCAAACGCAGCCGGCCGCGCTAGCCGAACCCACTGAGCCGGTCAGGGCCAACTGGATAACGCTGCTTTTCCTCGCCAACATCGGCCTGTGGCTGGCGATTTACGCGCCCATTCAGGTGCTGCTCCCCGAGCAGGTCGCGTCACTGCACGACCACATCACCAAGAACGGCGTGCCCAGCGGCGCGGACGCGGTGCTGCTCTCCGTCGTGATAGGCGTGGGCGCGATCGCCTCCCTGGTGGCCAACCCCATCGTCGGAACGCTGTCCGACCGGACGACGCACCCGCGGGGCCGCCGTCACCCTTGGACGGTCGGCTGCGCGCTGACCGGGGCACTTGGCATCGCCATTGTCGCCGCGTCACCCTCCGTCCCGGTGATGGCGGTCGGCTGGTTCGTCGCGGAACTCGGGCTCGGCGGCATGCTGGCCACTCTCACCGCCGCGCTGCCAGACCGGGTGCCCGTCAACCAGCGCGGGTGGCTCGGCGCGCTGATCGGGATCAGCCAGATGCTCGGCACCGTACTCGGCGCGCTGATTGTGACCGTGATCATCACGCGGATGTCGGCGGGCTACGCGGCCTGCGCCATCATCGTCGTCGCGTTCGCTGTGCTGTTCGCGTTCCGGACTCCGGACGAGCCGTTGCCCGTCAAGTACAAGCCGTCCCTGCCGGTGGCGGCCACGCTGCGACGGATGTGGGTGTCGCCGCGCCAGAACCCGGACTTCGGCTGGGGCTGGCTCACGCACTTCCTCATCAACCTCGGCAACGACCTCGGCACGCTGTACTTGCTGTATTTCCTCGCCCGCGCGGCGCACTACCACGACCCGCAGACCGGGCTGCTGATCCTGATGGCGCTGTACGCCGTGGCGCTGCTGATCGCCGGGGCGGCCTGCGGCACCCTGTCGGACCGGTCCGGACGCCGCAAGCCGTTCATCGTGGGGGCGGCGATCGTGATGGCGCTGGCCGCCGCGCTACTGGCCGCGTCGCCGACCTGGCACATGGCCCTGGTGGCGGCGCCGCTGCTCGGCGCCGGGTTCGGCACCTACTGGGCGGCCGCGCCGGCGCTGCTGACCCAGGTGCTGCCGGCAGCGGCGGACCGGGCCAAGGACCTGGGAATCATCAACATCGCCTATAGTCTCCCGCTGGTGGTGGCTCCGCTCGCGGCGGGGGTAGTACTGGGACTAATGAACAGTTACTCAGCACTCTTCGCGCTCGCGGGCGTCGTGACGGTCATAGCGGGGCTGACAGTCAGCCGGGTCCGTTCGGTACGCTGACCGCCTATACCAAATCGATATGAAGCGGCATACTTGTCTGCAGACAGCAAAATGTGGAGGTCACCCCTTTGACGAATCGGGCCTTCCGCTCAACAAGAGGCCTCGTCGGGGGGATGGCGATCCTCCTCGTGGCCGTTCTCACCACGATCGGGCTGAGCGGGTGTGGCGCTCCGGCGTACACGTACGTGGCGGACTCCTCAGCGAAGACCTTCTATAAGGTTCCGCACGCCTGGCATCAGATCTCGCAGAAGTCGCTGAATGCCGCGCTGCAGGCAGCAGGCGGTTCTGGTGACGGCATCTGGTCCACCGCCTACGACGCCGACTCGTCCCCGTCGGCCAACCACTTCCTGGCCGCCGACGCCGTGCAGCCCTTCGTGTTCGCCGAGGTCGGAACCCTCAGCCCGACGGTCAGCGCCGAGTTGTCCTACAACATGCTGCGTGACTTCATGCTGCCTGTCACCTCGGGCTCCCGGCAGACCGACGCGCAGGAGGGGTTCCCGCTGACCGACTTCAAGCAGCTGCGGGACGACACCATCACCGGCAAGCAAGGGGTGCACGGAGTCAGGGAAACGTTCCAGTACACGTTCCCCAACGGGGTTGCTGACACCTTCGACGAAGACGTGCTGACCAACGCCGATCAGACGGTCGTCTATTTCCTCCTGGTGCACTGCACCAACGCCTGTTACACCAAGAACCAGACCAACATAAACACTGTCATGTCGTCATTTACCGTCGGGAGTCCGACATGAAGAAGGCCCAGCGGTCAGTGGTGGATGGATTCGCCTACGAGGGCGGCCGCCCAAGGGAAGAAGACATCCTGACCAGGAAGCGGATGCCGCTCTGGGACCGCGTGAAGTGGCTGATCCTGCTCGTTGTGATCTGGCTGCTGCTCGTCTGGTCGCTCATGGCGAACAATCCGCTCGTTGGGTTCCTCGATGCCGTCCGGATCGAGGCCCAGCTGGGCTCGTGGGTCTTCATCCTGTTCGGCCTCGAACTGCTCCACCAGATCCACTTCCTGATCAGCGAGCACTGGGCGGCCTACAACCAGTTCTGGGTTCACAAAGTCTGGGGCAGGACGGAGCGGCTGTCTTCCACCAAGCTGTCTGCGTGGACGCGATACCGGCTCGGGCGGATTCTCCGCTGGGTGCTGATTGTCGTTGTCATCGCCATCATCGCCGGCAAGATCATGCACGACGCGCCGCTCTCCGCGCTGGCGCAAATCCCGGCGATCCTGTGGCACGCGCTGCCGACCTTCATCCAGTACGCCTTCCTGCTGTTCTTCACCGTCGCCCAGTTCGGGCTGCTGTTCTGGTTCCTGTCCAGGGGCGGGGTGGACGTCTACTACCCGGACGACATCAAGACCAGGTTCTCCGACGTCTGGGGTCAGGACCACGTCCTGGACCGGGTGAAGGAGAACATCATCTTCCTGGAGAACCCGGAGCTCGTCGAGGACCGGGGCGGCTACGTGCCTGGCGGCATCCTGCTGTGGGGGCCGCCAGGAACCGGGAAGACCCTGATGGCTGAGGCGGTCGCCGGCGAGACCGGCAAGCCGTATGTGTTCGTCGACCCTGGCGCGTTCATCAACATGTTCTTCGGCGTGGGCGTGCTGAAAGTCAAAGGCCTGTTCCGCAAGCTGCGTAAGCTGTCGCTACGGTACGGCGGCGTGATCGTCTTCTTCGACGAGGCAGACTCGCTCGGCAACCGCGGCATCGCCATGGGCGGCACGCCCGGCGGCGGCAACGTCGGCGCGGCACCGTTCGCGACGGCCGGCTGCCACGGCTTCTCCTACCTGTCCTCCGACATGCAGTGGCGGATGGCCCGCGACGTGCTGGCCTCGCAGTTCGCCGTCGACCCGGCCGAGCCCGGTGCCCGCCGGAGGAACAAGCAGATCATCGGCGCCGGCATGAACGGCGGTGGGGGCGGCGGCGGCGGCATGGGAACGCTGCAGGCCCTGCTCACCGAGCTGTCCGGGCTCAAGAAGCCGCGCGGGTTCTTCAACCGGGTGGTCAGGCGGGCGCTCGGCATGCGGCCCAAGCCGCCGCCGCACTACCGCATCCTGGTGATGATGGCGACGAACATGCCGTCGGCGCTGGACGAGGCGCTGCTGCGGCCGGGCCGCATCGACCGGATCTACCGGGTCGGTTACCCGACAAAGGCGGGCCGGGTTCGCACCTACCAGGGGTACTTCGCCAAGGTCCCGCACGAGCTGACCGACGAGCAGATCGACAAGCTCGCCACGATCACCCCGTACGCGACGGGCGCCAGCATCAAGGACCTGGTCAATGAGTCGCTGATCATCGCGATCAGGGACGGGCGCGACGTCATCACCTATCAGGACGTGATCAAGGCTAAGCAGCTCAAGGAACTCGGTCCGCCCGAGGACGTGGAGTATATCGAGCGGGAGCGGCACGCGGTCGCGATCCACGAGGCATGCCACGCGGTAGTCGCTTACCGGACGCGGCATCACATGGAGATCGACATCGCCACGATCGAGAAGGGCAGCGACTACCTGGGCATGGTGTCGTCGATCAAGCCGGAGGACCAGTTCACCCGGTGGCGCAGCGAGTACCAGTCGGACATCCTCGTCGCGCTCGCCTCGCTAGCCGGGGAACGGATGTACTTCGACAGCGACAGCTCGTCCGGCGTCTCCGGCGACCTGGACCAGGCGACCACCGTCGCCTCCTACATGGAGGGGTACTGGGGCATGGGCAAGACCGTGTCCTCGGCCGCCTCGTCTCGCCGCCTGGAGGCGGGCACCCCTGGCGGCGGCAACCGGGCCGCCGCGCCTGCCGGCGGCGGTGACGCGCACGGACCGTCGCCGTTCGGGAGGCTCGCGGACCGGATCGAGGACAACCTGTCCGTCCTGCTCGACCAGGTCGAGATGATCTTGCGCGAGAACGAGCGGCATGTGCTCGCGCTCGCGCACGCGCTCGAGACCTACAAGACGCTCAGCGGCGAGGACGTCACGGCGATCTTCGAGGGCGGCCGCGGACCGCTGGTGGACGGCGCCCCGTACGCCGACGACGAGTTCATCGCAAGGCTCAGGGCGTACCACGTGGCGGCCCAGCGCGCGCACCGCGACCACAGCGTGCCGCAGCTTCCGCTGCCGGCCGCAACGGCGCCCGCGGCACTGGTGAGCGGCTCGCTCCTCGCGGACGGGTACGGCAGCCAGGCCAACGGGACGCCGAACGGCAGCGGCGACGGTTCGGGCGCGCCAACGTACGAGCCTCCGACGTACGAGCCGCCGTCGTACGGGCAGCCGGACGGGTCCGCCTGACACCCGGCTGACAAGGCCGGCGGACAACGGATGCGCGCGCGGCATCGCGTCCGGCTCGCGGTCAACCTGGTCAACGGCGCCACGCTGGCCGGGGTTGGCGTCGCGCTAGCCGGGCGCGCCCGGGTGGCGCGGGCGGCCGACGGGCTGCTGACCGGCACTGGCTACCGGCTGCCGGTGCCGCCCGCCCCGGCTTTCACCGTGGGCAACGTGATCATCACGCGCCACGACGAACTGGTCGCCGGCAGCAGACTGTTCCGGCACGAGGCGCGCCACACCACGCAGTACGCCTGGTGCGGCGGACTGCTCCTGCTGCCGCTTTACTTCACCTCGGCCGGCGCTTCATGGCTGCTGTGCGGCGACTTCGGCTCGTGGAACGTGTTCGAGCGCGGCGCCGGGCTCGCGGACGGCGGGTACACCGACCGGCCGCTGCGGCCGGTTCTCCGGCGAAGTCCCCGCGGCGCGCCTAGCGAGACAGGCCTGCCAGCAACCGTTCCCGGTGACCTCGGTCCCGGTCTGGAACCAGGCGAACATGGCGGACTGCCCGCCACGTCTTCCCCGTTAGCAGGAACTCATCCGGCCGGCTGAGCGCGGCGATCCCGTTCATGATGGCCTGCTGGTCAGCCCAGTGGCGTTCCGCAGCGGCGCGCGCGTCGGTGACGTCGGCGACCTCCCCGGTCGCCAGGTCGATCCCGGCCAGGCACGCGGTGCCCGCGACGTTGGCCCACACCAGCCCGCCCGCCCAGGCAAGATCGTTCAGCCCCCGGACCCGGCTCCCCTCGCACCGCACGTGCACCACCTGCCGCGGCTCTAGCGTCCCGGGGTCCCTGCGCACCAGTTCACTGGTCCCGTCACTGGTCACGACCTCCCCGTCAGCCGCGCAGATGCCCCAGCCGTCGCGGTTGTAGCGAACCCTTTCGCGCAGTGCGAAGGTGCCCGCGTCCCAGCGCAACGCCACTCGCTCCCGCCAGGTGAGCTGCCAGACGCTGTCCCCGACCCGGCAGATCCCTTCACCGAACAGCTCAGGCGGCAAAGCCGCCCGGGCCGCCACCAGGTCCGAGCCGAACTCGTAACGCCGCAGCTCCGACTGCCCGTAGTTGCCGACGGATTCCCAGACGACGCCGCTACCGTCGGCGATAAGCCCTTGGGTGAACCCGCGCTAGGGATGCGGCACTCGCCGCACCACGCGCACCCGGTGAAACCGCACCCCGCGATTATCCCGCTCTGGACGGCCGTTCCCGAAGGGCTTCCACCAAAGCGGGGATCACCGCGTGCAGGTCGCCGACGACGGCGTAGTCGGCGCGGGCCATCATCGGAGCGGCCGGGTCGGTGTTGATCGCGATGATGTGCTTCGCGCCCGCACAGCCCGCGATGTGCTGGATCGCGCCGCTAATCCCGCAGGCCAGATAGAGATCGGGAGTGATCTTGGTGCCGGTCTGGCCGACCTGCTGAGTGTGCGGCCGCCAGCCTTCGGACGTCACCACCCGCGAGACCCCGACCACGCCGCCGAGGAGCGACGCGAGCTCGTCCAGCGGCCCGAACCCGTCGGCGCTGCCGACCCCGCGACCGCCGCCGACGACCACGCGCGCGCTAGCCAGTGAGG